>CAJZEA010000001.1:0-44189 GCA_915066515.1 uncultured Neisseria sp.
AATAGGCTTCGGACGGGACTTCGACATTGCCCATGGTGTCGTGTTCGGTACGGGTGCTCATGTGTTTCTCCTGAATTAAATGATAATGCAAATAATTTGCAAGCGTATTATAGCGGGCAGGAGGTCGTCTGAAAAGCGGGAGACGGAGGTTTGAAGTAGGCAGTTTCGGACGGCGTTTTGAAAGCTGAAAAGAAGATTGAGACAGACGAAGGAATTGTGTTTAACCTGTTTGTGTAAGCCGCCGCCGACTTTTGCACTTTGTTGCAGTAACTTTTGCACTCTAGACTACGCGAAAGTTTCGACAGCTTTTGCACTATATCGGATGATGAGAAATAAGAAAAGCGACGATACCGTCGCTTTTTATTTTACCAATTACATATGACCAGCTCGCCGCTTGTTTTACCGGTTTTGTCTCTGCCAACCGTATAGGCAAGCTCAAGTTGTGTGATGCGGAAGTCTTTGAACAACTCCCTTATATCAGGATGGTCATTGATAGATAGCATGAATTTACCCTTGCTCTCCGCCATTGCTTTGGCCAGCAGCTCATACTGTGACCAATCGAATGCGTGGTCGTACCCTGCGGTTTGCCAGTACGGCGGGTCTGCGTAGAAGAAGGTATGCTCGCGGTCATATCGCTTGAAACAACGCTCCCACGGTTCATTTTCCACATAAACACCTTTTAAACGGTCTTTAGCAGCCTTTAATTTAACCTCAATCTGAGATGCATCCCATGCTTTTGACGTAGTAGCTGTCCCGAAATGCTGATGGACGGTTTTGCCGCCGAAGGCGTTGTGCTGAAGGTAGAAGAAGCGAGCGGCACGTTGAATATCTGTCATGCATTCAGGCGGCGTGTTTTGCAGGTAGGAGAATGTCTCGCGGCTAGTCAGCGTCCACTCGAACTGACGAACGAACTCGTCGAAATGGTGTTGTACCACACGATAGAGATTGATGAGCTGTCCGTTGATGTCGTTGAGCACCTCAACTTTTGCAGGAATCGGGCGCATAAAGAACAATGCTGCGCCCCGGAAAACAACTCAACATAACAAGAATGCTCGGGGAACATGGGCAAAAGATGTTTTGCCAAACGACGTTTGCCACCCATCCAAGGGATAATAGGTAATGTCTGTTGCATTTTTTGCATCATATATACTCCTAAATTATGGCATTCGCGATGCTCTAAATCAGATTTAATATGACGCTCAAAGGCATTCTTTTGATTTATTAATTAGCTGAAAGAATTGATATTTTTACAACGAGCGCACTTTATTTGTACACAACCACTGCCTTTTGCCAGCAATTTCCCACAAAACTTACAGCGTAATTCACGATAGATTTGCATTTGCATCCACTCCTGTATCAGATAGAATGCCTCGGTCTCTAGAGACTAAGGCGGCCTTAGAAGTCAATGCAGGCATGCTCTGCTTGGCTGGCGTAACAGTGTTGCCGCACTGTTACGTCGCCGTCCCACTTATATTTAAAATCCTCCCCAAGGCCGCCTTATTCAGACGGCCTTTTATTTATATTTGCCTACAAATAGCGCAACTCTTTGGCTTTTGCGATGATACGTTCGGCGACTTTAGCCTCAACCGCCGGAAGCAGATGAGCACCGCCGTCCTGCGAGAGGGACAACGGCATTACGCCATCTGTTTGTGCTTTTTTATCCGCCTCGTTCGGCGTGAGGCCGCTATCTGTCCAAATCTGATCAGATAAAATATATTGCTCAATATCAAAGACATTATTGCCATATTTAGACTTGAGCCAATTATTAAATTGATCCTTGAGCTGATGTCGGTATGGGTGGTTTTCTTTGGCCCAACCCGGCTTATTATCAGCCCATACAGTCAGGACAATATAACGCGGTGATTCTTTCGGCTGGACTTGGTTAATGCACTTCTCTACATACATTTTCACACGCTCCAAAACCGTCTGCCAGTTACCGATATTTGCGCCGTTAATATCATTCTTGGCCGTTGCCAACACACAAATACCATCGACACCACCGCTGTTTTTCAGTCGTACAGGATATTTTTTACCCGGAACAACGCTATGAGCCTGACTATCGCGCGGAATAACTTTAATATTGGCGGTTTGACCGGTCATGACCGCTTCGATGTCATCGCCAATAATAACGACGGTAGAGTGCATACTGAAAGGCGTAACGCCTTCGCCGTAAACCAACTCGCCATCAACCATCACGCCATTCGCTTTTGCCGGAATAGTATCAACTTTAAAAGTAACTTCCACCGGACTGCCGTCCATCGACATCAAGGCATATGCAGCCAAGCTGCCGCCCTGCGCGTTGTTTACAACCGGCAGATTTTCAGCGGCGGCAACACTCACAGCCTGACCGCCGATACGCGCATTGGTGGAGTCGCCGAAGAAATTGAGGCTACGTTTCAATGCAGAAGGAGGGGAAGGAGGAGCTACCGGGCGCTCCGCTTCTTTAGGCGGAACCGCGGGGCCGGACGGCATAACGGTATGACGCTCATGCTCGACCGGTGCGCCAAAATATTGAATGCCGAATCGGTCGCCTTGTCGCAAGGTATCAGAAATATTTTCAGGTTTAGCGCAATAACGCAGGTCAATAATACAGTTGTGCGGCTGAACAAGAGCGTAGCCGTCCTGCTCATCGGTTAACGCGACTAATTTATTGTCACGCAAAGAGAAATTGACCCAATCACCGGCACGCGTACCATCCGGCACTTTTACCTTCACACGCGTCAAGGTAGTGGCTTCAAATTTTAAAATGTCGCCAATACCGACACCCAACACTTCAGTTCGCATAAAACCTCCTCAAAATAATTAATAATTATTTTAAGACGTTATACAAACGCAATGCCTGGCTACACTGCACTTAGCCTTATACGCCAAGCTCTAAAACAGTAGTATCGGGAGCCTGCCCAAGGATACGATTGCTCAAGACATCATAAAACACGCGCTGATTTAAAGCAGCTTGTCCGCTTAAAACAAGATTGCCGCCGCTTTGCGTTTGCGCTGCCCATGAGCCGCCGCCCAAATCGCCCGTTATTTTGGCGATGCCGCGCTGTTCGCGGTTGAGCAGTGCTGTCAGGTTTTGATACAGATTAGTCATTTTGTTATCCTCAACAAAAAGATAAAAGGCCGTCTGAACATGGCTTTCAGACGGCCTTTAAAGCATCTTTAAACCAGCTTTAATCACTCGTCAAAATAGCGGTCTATCGTTACATTTTGAGTCACGACAGGCGCATCGTTTTCGATTTTAACCTCGACCGACACACCAACCACCACGCCTTGCCAACTCCCCGAAGGCTCATTGATTTGCCAAATCTCGCCTAAATTCGCCATAGGAATGGCGTACTTATCCGATACCGGTAAAGACACCGTTTCGCGCTTATGAACGCCAGTCTCGCTTAAAGCGGCGATACCGGCGGCAAGCAAGACCGGCTGGTCGGTATAAAGCGTATTGGTCAGCGCGGAGGCACGCGGCTCGCGGTTGCTGCCGTTGCGGTACACATCCGCGCCTTTGCCCTTGTTATGGCTCGGCCAAACATAAACCCCGTTGGCACGCTCCGATACATTGCGCTGGCCGCTGATGCTGAAAATCACGCTGACAGGGACACTGACATCTGCAGGCGCATCGGAAACCTCCCAAGAAGCCTTTTTCCATTTAGGCTTAAAGCGGACAACAGGTCGGGCGCGGTCGCTCTCCACAAATCCCCCGGCGGCTTGAGCCAGCTCTTGCAAAACAGCAATCGGCGTTTTATCGGTCAACGAATACACATCTCCCGGAATCAACCAATCAACCATCGTCCAGCCGTCCAAATCCACACCTGTCGGGCGTAAAACCTCCGTTGCGATTTGTTGCGCATAAATCGGATTGCGGTATGTACCGCGGCCTTTAGGCGCATAGTCCGCGCCCAAACGGGCGGTAACACTGCGGCCGGTTACCGTATAGCTCTTTTGCCCAAAGCGGCGGTTGTCGCTGTAATCTTCGGCAATAATGACAAAAGTATCCGCATTGATTTGCACCTCGATTTCAGCCTCCCCGCCTTTCGGTCGGGCATCAGGATTAATCTTGGCAAAATCATCGGGCGAAACAGTCAAACTGCCTTGCCAGCAATAACCGGCAGTATCAGTCGTAAAGGAAGCAGAAAACAGCCCGATCGGCTGGCCGTCAACCGTAGCCTTAATAATATTTTGCATGATATATCCGTCTAAAACAGGAGTGCTTACCGTATCAAAACAGGCAAACGGCAGTGGAATATGGCGCACATCGTGTGCAATCTTTTTGCGGTAAAAGCGCAGGTGCAGACGGTTTGAAGGCGGGCGGATACCGCAAACATAAGTTTCAGGAACCGGCTCCGGCTCAACCGGAATCTCATAATACTCGCAAGGCACAGCCAAAGCAGGCAGGCTTTGCGAATGCGCACATCGTGCCAATACCGCCGCCTCGCGCACCTCCGACACCAAACAATCGCCAACCGGCGCATCATCGGAAAACACACTCTCCGAACACGCCGCCAAAGCCTCGCCAAGACCTGCCGATGATCGGTCCGCATTACAGCCGCTTAGGAACAAATCATCAGGGAAAGCATCATGCAGACAGCCGTCCAGACCATCCATTCCGACCTGCACCGCCTGCATACAACCGGCAACCCCGTCAGACAAGCCGACCGTTTCATGCAGGCAGCTTTCCAACTCAGGCATATCCGAAAAGGCCGTCTGAAAACAAACCGTCTCCCCGACAGCCTCCGCCGTTATCCCCGACACTTGGGCAGCCATGTCGCCCAAATCATAACGACCGGCCGCGCACACCGCCTGCGTTGACACCGCCTGCTGCACAAAGCCCCACGCCCCCGAAACAATCGCATAACCATCCGGAGGGCGGTACGGATTAGGCTTAGGCGGCACATCGGGAACAATCTCGCCGCCATCCTCAATATGGCGTAAAGGCCGTCTGAACGCCAACGGCAAGAGCCTGGACGACGGACGGGAGCCAATCGCCAAGCCGAAAGGCAAAGGGATACGCGCCGAATCATCATAAATTTTATCTTCGGACATTTCAGACGGCCTCAACCGCCGCCGTCACGCTCGACATAAGGCTTAATAAAATCATAAGAAACAGGCTCGTATTGCTTTTTATAATCCGTCGCCACCATCAAATACTCCTCGTCTTCCTTGAGCCGGTCAAAGCGGTAGCTGCCGTCTTCTTTGCTCCAACAATCCGCAATACATTCCATTGTAGGGCGTGCAAACAGATAAATACGGCGCGAAGCCGGCTGACCGCCCACCGTAACAATGCCCGTACCTTCGCCGGCGATATAGCCGTGGCCGCCGTATTTCCAGTGCGGCGATTTGACAGTACGGCTTCGCCCAATCCGATTGACGATTTTGCTATGCAACTTGCCGCGCTTAACGGCAAGACGGCTGCGGAAAACATAATTCGGCATGGCTTACAGCTCCCAGGCTGTGAGGTTGATCAGCAGGCCGGAATGATTATCAAAAACTTTGACATACATCCATTCATCGCCGGAATTGTCTAAATTATCGTAAACAGTACCTTGCGGGATAACTGCGTTACTCGGCATCGCTTCGTTGGTACGCATCAAACCCGGAACCAAGCCGCGAATCGCATATTTACCGTCATTAAGCTCTTCAAAAAGATACAGGTCGGAAGCCGTAAAGCCGCCACTGATGGGGCTTGGGTAACTAGTAGAGGATCTAGCCGTATTCGAACCGCAATAAAAACCATTTGGCGCATCCCCTTTGTAATCGCGCATAGCCGAGCTATAAAATCCGTTGTAGGAACCTAAAGTGAAATATCCTTCTGATCCGTACGCCCCCAACCCCAATAGGTTTTGATGCTCATCCGCCACCGCCAGGCTTGGAAACTCTCCAAAATAAAGTACAGGGCTGGCGCCCAAACCTCCCGGACTCAACAAAACGAGGGCGAAGGCGCGCGCATGACCTATTAAAACCCATTTCAGTTGGACGTTATTTACGCTATAATCGTGATGAGCAAACCGAACCCTACTATTACTACGCCAAATCGATTGAACCGCCTTGCCTGCCGTAGCCGATGTTGGCTCTAAAATACCACAGACATCGGTATGACGATTATAGGTGCTGCCGCCTGCCAAATACTTCGTGTCATTCACCCCCAGCCACCACTTTGTCGCCTTCGGGTGCGTACTGCGGAAACAGGCTTCCTGCGTCTTTTCAAACGCCATTTCCCAGCCCAGCCCGTCCTTACGTTTATTACCTTCGCCGTAACCGGTAACCAAGCAGGCTTTTAAAATCGTTTTAATGCTGCCTGCCGCCGATTCAACCTGCGGCGCACCCTCGTCATCCCAGCGGTAAACCTTTACCGGCACACGTTGCGTATCAAACATTTCAGACGGCCTTTCTTTTTACTTCAATGATTTAAAACCCCATTAAAACAAAAGCCCCGAAAATCGGGGCTTGGCATAGTTGCACTCACTTGCTTGTTTCTATTTTGTTTTTCAGCGGAAATAAGTAATTTTCGCCTGATTTCCGCTTGCATCGACGGAGCAGCTAAATCGCGCACGCAACATAGCCCCGAAACTGTTTTGCGAATCGACATATCCGCTTATTTCAAACGTCCCATCGGCATTTTCACGTCGTTGCCACCCTCCGAAATCAGCCGAAGAAGGCGATTTTAAAATACCCGTTACCGCGCTTTCGCAGGCTGATTGCGCCTGATATACGCTCGGTTTAGATGATGTGCCGCCGTTTTTGAATGTAAACCAAAGCATCGGGATAGAAACCAGAATCCCGGTGCCAATCAATTTCAAGAAATCAGACCCTCCGCTTTTTTTATTTTTCTGTCTGAGCTTTTCTCTTTCTTTCGCTTTTTCGCTTTCTTCTTTGGCAAGATCGGGATTGTCGGCATGGAGGATTTTATCGTATTCCGCTTTTGCCGCTGGATTCAGCAAATACTCGCGACACCATCTTATATCATCCAATTCAAGTTCCTGTCGCTCCGCAGCACGCAACATAGCCCGTTTAATCTCTTCTTCCGTTGCAGATGACATAATCCCAAGAAGTTTGTAATAGTTTTCCATTTCATTCTCCATATTTATTTTAAATAATGTATTCTAAAACAAACGGCATAAAAAAGAAACAAACGGTATAAAGGCCGTCTGAAAGTGCTATTCAGACGGCCTTGTCTTTTATTCGGCCACTGTATTACCGCGCAAACACGCGGTAAAACCATCGCGGCCGTTTTGCTTGTCTGGCGAAGGCTGGACACTGCGCAAAATCCAAACGGGCAACGGCGTGCCGTAGGTGTTGAAGCGGATACAGTTCTGGGCCGACCAGCCGCCGCCGAATGCCGCCGCCTTGAGCGTGAAATACGGCTTGCCGGTCGCAGGATTGGTCGGCGCAAGATCGCTCAAGGTATCGCTTTTTGCGACCAAGCCCAGCCGCTCGCCGTAAAGCTCAAATTGGGTTGCAGTAACGAATTTAATCAGCCAGCGCTCGGTAATCGCGCCATTACTGGCCAATTTAATCGGGTAGTCTTTGACATTGGTACGCGCCAAAATAGGCTCCCCGCGTTGCGCATCACTCCACACATTGTCCCATGCCTGTTGCGAAAACGGCTCGGTAGCGCGCACCAGCAAATCGCCGCCGATCAGGGCGGAGGACACAAATGTATTCTCCTTCGGATAGTTGCGCCCAATCGCAAACTGGAGTTTCAGACGGCCTGAAATATCGACGCCGGTCACACGGTTTTCTTCTTCCCACGCACAAACGGCAGTCAGCGGCAGGGTATATTGCGACAAGTCCAACGGCTCGGCAAAAGTAATGCTGCCCGCTTTCAGGTCTGCCGTGTATTTCTCGGCGAGGACGTGTTTGCCCTTGCTGTCGACCAAGCAGAGTCGGTCGATATTTTGACGGTTGAGCGTGATTTTTTGAGCGGCGGTAAACGCGCTGCCCAAATCCTGCTTGAGGCGGTTGGAAATCACGATCATATCGCCCTTGCGAAACACAGGGACGCGGCCGTCGGCAGGCAGGCGCACAGCATCAATGCCGATAATAGACGAATCCAAAGGCAGGTTGTCTTGAGTAACAGCGTTGTAGCGTAAATCTTCGGGGTAAAAACCCTCATCGCGCTTGATTTCGTAGAATCCTGTCTCGTAGTCGATTTTGCCTGTGATGCCGCCGGTAATTTCGCCTGCTGCGTTGCTTCTGCCGACAATTTCGCCATTGCCCGCGTAAACGGTAAAGCTTTCAGGCTTGACCGGCGCGGCAGGTGTGCGGCCTGCATAGCCATAACCCTTGATCTGTGGCTGGCGTACGATACCGCCTGTAATTTTAAGATTCAGGAAGGCAATATTACGGTCATTGATAATGACTTTACCGTCAGTAGTCAACGTACCGACTGCATCGCCCGAACCTTGTACTGCATTCCAATTCTTATAAAGCGTACCGCCTCTTTCAACAATCTCTGTCTCGCCATCATGAAATGACCAGGTATCAAAAACACAGACGCTTCCTTGGTCAAAGTCGCTCAAAACATTAAATAACAAGCCGCCGTTCAAGCTGCCACGACGTTTTTTTATTGATGCCGGATCACTAGTGAGGTAATCTGCATACCAACTGACTATTTTCCCATAACGGTTTATTTCTTTGGTCTCACGAATTTTTAGGTACCTATGACTTGTATCCAAAATATTTTGTTCAACCATCGATCTTTCATGACCGATAACCTGTAACACCGCTTTAGGCACGATCATTGTCGACCCTACACCACTCACACCCTCGGCTTTTAGACCGCCGATTGTGAACTCGCCATTTTTCGCAGGGTTGGCGGACAATACAATTTTAAAACCGCCTGAACCAGTTTTTATTACCATTATTTATCCTATATCAATGCTGCCGCTTCCCAAGAATACCTGTTTGAAACAGTTGTACTTGTATATTCTTCAAAGCTTCCCAAAGCCGTTAAAGAAACAGTGCGCCAATCCGGTACTGCCGTACCTAATGTAATATTCCACACCTCTCCTTTTTCCTCCGCGGTCAACCCACGCCCATCAGCAAGACCAACCTGAATGCGATCAGGCTCATCGCAAACATAATCAACTGAAGTGGAGTCAATATAAGCCGGCAATTTAATCGTACCGTTCAAATAATCCACGTTGCCAGTTGCATCGCCCGTTAATTTTCCTGCACCATCGTCTTGCGCTCTTTTCTTACCGTTATTTTGCCAAGTAAGTACCAGCGTTCCCGGCTTAATTGAATGCCCCAGCGAATAAGTGCACTTCCCGTTTGCCGCCTTGGGCAGATTATTTCCGCCCGTCTTTCCGCCATCAAAAGACGTGAAACCAGAGGAGTCTCCCCATTGGAACACTAAGCGGCTGCCAACATCCGGAAGAGACGGTAGATTAAGCAATACACTGCCTGTTGCAGACGATACCGTACCTACACTTTTACCGGACTCATCCCGTAACACGCCGTCGCCTGTATCGGTCAAAACATACCAAACGCCCAAAGCCATGAAAGACACTTTTAAACTACCCAAAGCAGGATTAGGTCTGAGCAGAGGGGCAAATGATGTACCGTGATTGGTTTCTTTAATTTCTACCGCAATAGCATATCGAGCGGATGATGATTTAGCACCCGGAATCGCAGTTACCGTGTAATAACCTGTCGGCAAACCACTCAAACGCCCATTGGCGTAATCAGCATTGACAACATTGTCGCCGCTTTTAAGTTGACCCAAGCCATTGTCTGTGTAGTTCCCAACTTTAAGACTGCCTGGCAAAATAGAACAAGGCAAAGTCAACGTCCCATTGCTGACATGCCCCGCAAAAAGCTGTTTTTCCGGCGCGGCAGCGACCCATGCTTCGCCGGGAACCGGGTATTCATCCGCATAAGGTGTCTCGACTGTCGAGGTCGGTACAAGCTTTTCATAAATGCTTGACACCGTCAGCGTGGCATCTCCTGCCGAAAGGCCGTCTGATACAGGTTTCACGCCATAATAAGCCGCAGAATCTGCCACTTGGGTTTCCAAAATCTTAACTTTAGGCGCGGCATACCCCTTAACCGGATAATCGACACCATCAAAATCTCGGGTTAACGGATTGCTGATTTCCATTTTGACTACACGGCGCGGCACTTCTTCGACCTCACCGTTTGATTTTGGAATCTCAAAAATGCGCACTTCGTCTTCGATGTTGATAATGCGGAAATACTCCGTGATACGGCGCGTCACATCTTTGGTTTTGTCCTCATACTGCAGGCAATAACGCTCGCCAACCTTCGGCAACGGAGCTTCCACACGCTGATATGCCTGCACGAGGCGAACGCCTGCCAAATGGCGGCCCAATAACGTCATGCGGCTCTCCACCGTCGGTACGGAATACGCCTCAATGCGCGGCATAATATCCGCGCGGCTCTCGCCGTAGTTGCGCGCTTTAAACGCCAAGAAAGACACGTTTTCAGAGGTCGGCGGCTCGGTAATGACGAAATGCCCGCCGTAAAGCGGCTCGGAATCATTGCGCAAGACGGCAGGGTAGAGCAAACGGGCGTCCAAACTGCCCATCGTGCGGTCAACATCTGAAACAGGCGGGAAAATCTCGTTATCCTCGCCGGTCAGCGGCTGACCGACCATCAAACCGCCGCCATCAGGCGTATCGGTCATGCGCTGGCTGGGGTAAATCTGCAAATCCTGCTGCGTCAGGCGCGTTGTTTTTTCCATTTTTGAAACCTTTTTAAATCCTGTTTAAACCTACTTTCAGACAACCTTAAAACGTCATCAGGCAGAGCTGGGCTGTGTATCGTTCGCTATCCGTTTCCGGCGTTGAGTAATGCACCGGCTCGACATTATTCAAAGCCGCGTTGTGGGTACGCCAAATAACATTAAATTCGCGGCCATCATAATGAGTCAGCGTCATTTCCAATTCGGGGACGTCCGTCCAATCGCGCAACGTACGCAAGATACTTAAATCAAGCCACACCCAATCGCCCGACAGCGTAATCGGGCGACCGTTTGCCTTAATGCCTTGTTGGATGACCAATCCGCCCGACAAGGTACGTTGCGGCGCGGCCTGAGCGACCTTGTTCCATTCAAATTCATCGTCCCAGCGCATATCCTGCGGCAGATGTACGGCCACGCCGGTGTCTTTCCGTTTCAGCGTCCATTCTTGATTTGCCATTTCAGACGGCCTTTGCGTATTTTTCTCAAAACCCTATTAAAACAAAAGCCCCGAAAATCGGGGCTTGGCATGGTTGCAGTCAGATGTTTGCAGGCCGTCTGAATTATGTCGTGCGCTTTAATGAAGCTTGTAAACTATTTATAAAACCGTTAACAGCTTTCTCGGCAACCGCTTGGTCGCGCTGCGCCAAAATTTGGTTAAGCTTTTCCGGGTCGATATTAACCTGCGTATTGCCGATTTGTTGCAACCGCTGGGCAGCATTACTGTTACCATACGAACCTTGGTTGCGGACTTGCTCTTGCGCGGCAGATTCGGCGCGTTTGCTGCGCTGCCTGTTGTAAATCTGTTGCTGCAAATCGATTTGACGCTGATATTCGCGCGCAACGTCGGTTTGTTTGAGGCGGTTGGCATTGTCCAGTTTTTGCTGCAGTTCGCGAATTTTTCTTTCTTGCTGCAAAGAATAAATCGCTTCCGTATTGCCATTAAGCTCGGCAAGTTCGGCCTCAAGCGCGCGGGTTGCATCATGTGCTTCTTGGCGCAGGGCATTCAGCCGGCGTTGGGCATCGGATATCGCATTGCGGAATTTTGTCAGCTCAGTATTCCCCAATTTATCGGCAGCACGAGAGGCCGCGCTGGCCGCATCGTTCAAAATATCCTGTGTCACTGCGCCTTGAGCAGAAGCATTGGTCAGCCTTTGCATCGCGGTATTCGCGTTGTAAATCTGTTGCGTATACTCTTTCATCTGAGCAGCGCGGAATGTGGCCTCCATGCCCAACTTAATACCAGAGAACTGCTGATTCATGAGATTTAATTGCTCATTATTGAGCTTATAAAACCCAGCCGTTTGCGTCAGACGGTAGCCATAATCGCTAAACGATTTAGACGCATTTGCCGCCGCTTTGGCTGCATTGTCTGCCTCCGCTGCCGCCTCTTTGTTGGCTGTCGCCACTTTTCTGACCGATTGGGCATGGTTTTCCGCCGCTTGCGAGCCTTTGTCATGCGCGGCTTTCGCGGCTTCGCCAGTTTTGAGGGCAGTATCGTTTAACCCTTGATAGGCCGCTTTGGCTTTTTCCGCACCACCCGTCGCCGCGTCGCCCAAACGGGCAAGCTGCTCCTGCGTCAACAGTGCCGCGTCGCCGCTGGCTTTGAGCTGATGTTGAAACTCGGCAAATTCCTCCTTGCTTTTAAGTTTGCCCATCATGGCCTCAAAGGCTGCCTGTATCAGCTTGGCATCTTTTTGACCGGCGGCCGCCGCTTCTGTCGAGGCTGTCTGAAAATCAGCGAATGCCTGCCGCGCGTCGCTGCTGATGCCCGTCATCACGGCCTTGCTGTCCACGCCGATTCTGGCAAAGGCGTCGGCAACCTTGTCCGTCGACTCCCTTGCCGTATCTCCGATTTTCTTGATTTCTTCAGCCGTCAGTCCGGATTGTTTGCCTACCTTTTCCAATTCGGCCAAAAGAGCATCGGTTGATTCTTTGCTGTCCATCTGCTTGAGCGCAGCCTGAAACACCCGGCCCATCTGCTCGGCATCATTACCAAACTGAGAGGCAACACGCGAAAAATTGGCAATACCTTCCGCCGCCTTTTTGCTCATGCCGGTGGTTACTTCTTCCGCCGTCAAACCCAAAGCCTCAAGAGCTTTTTGTGCTGCGGCAAGCTCTCCTGTATCTGCGCTGATTTTGACGTTTTTCTTATCAAGTTCGGCTTTCAGTTCGGCGGTTTTGGTACGCACGTTTTCCAGCTTGATTGCCAGTTCGCTGTAAAAGTCGCTGGTTTCTCGACCGTCGGCACGCAAGGCGGCCATACTGTGTTCCAACGCTGACAACTCTGTTGCAGACGCACGATATTCGGCTTGCAGGGCTTTGACGGCGGCTGCCTCTTCTTCAGCAGCTTTTTTTTTGGCGACAGCGGCTTTTTCGGCAGCTTCCTGGGCTTTTTTATCCGCTATCTCCAACTCGCGCTTAATTTGGGCTTCGGTTTTGAAAAACTCGTGATACTTGTCGAGACCACCGGTGGTAAACAGACTATCCAAAATGGCAGGAATACGGGCGAGGTTATCGCCGAAAATTTTTGCTAAATCCGTATTTTCGCGCAGCCAGCCGCCTACACCACGGCCAACCTCAAAAGCCGCAAACAATAATCCGGCATTGGATGCCGCCGTCTTGAGATTTTGAGCCAATGCTCCCGCAGCCGCCGCGCCATTACCGAAACCGTTACCGGCAGCAGCGGATTTGAGCGCGATGCCCAGCTCCCGTGCAGCGACAGTGGTCGACAGGATGGATGCTTTGGTTGCTTCAATTCCGACACGCTGGGTCGCAAATGATGCCGATACCGCACCACCAGTCAGGCGAACAGCCGCCTCATAAGCCTTGACGGCAACTGCGCCTGCTGCGAACAGTGCGGCAAGTTGCGTCAAGGCCGGGAACTCTTCAGTAATCGCTCCGATTGCACTTGCCACACTGCCGGCCGTACTCGCCAATAGAGACACTAAAGGCAGCAACTTTTCGCCGACCTCGATGGCAACGTTGATGATTTCCTGCTTGGCTTTGGCAATCTGCGCCTCGCTGGTAGACATGGCGTTTGCCACCTCTTTTTGCATCGCGCCAACGACTTGTCCCTTGTCGGCGACCAAGCCCAAAGCCTTTTCATATTCGCCCAACGAGCCGACCAAAAGCGCGATGTCGTCGCTATATTCCGTACCGAAGAGTTGCGAGAGTGTCAGGGCACGGCTTTGTTTATCCAAGCCTTCGAGTTTGTGCAAGAAGTCCGTCAAAGCCTGCTGCGGATTGGCGGCGATATTGGCCGCCATCTCATCTGCAGACGTACCGATACCTTCCAAGGCCGCCTGAAAGTCTTTGCCCTGGCTTTGCGCGGTTTGCAGTTTTTGCAGCATAGCATTGATGGCGGTAGCCGCCACTTCGGGCGGTTTGCCCAATGCGATAAATGCGTCGGCAAGCGCGGCAGCTTCGTCGGCAACCAAGCCGAACTGTTTCGCCGTACCGCCGATACGCGCCATTGCGGCGACAATGTCTTTTTCTCGTGCGGCGGTATTGTTGCCCAAAACGTTGATGGCATCGCCGAGCTTTTCCACTTCGCCGATTGGGAGTTGGAACACGTTGGCAATCGTCGCGGCGGCATTACCTGCCTCTTCAGCGGTCATGCCGAAGGCAACCGACATCTTGGACGCGATGGCGGTAAATTCCGACAATTTCTCAATCGGAATGCCGAGTTGTCCACCCGCTGCGGCAAGCTCGGCCATTTCAGCGGCGGAAATGCCTAATTCCGCGCCCATTTTCTTCAGCTCGTCTGAAAGTTGAGCGTACTGCTCGTCCGTGCCTTCGGCAACTTTTTTCACGCCCGCCATCGCGGTTTCAAACTTCATCGCCTCGCGGGTGGCAAACGCCAAGCCGCCTGCACCACCGACCAAGCCCTGAATCTCCGAAGCAACCTCGGCAATAGACGGCTTCACGCCTTTCAGGCTGGCTTCAAGTTCGCGCACCTTGCCTTCCTGCAACTGCGCCGCCCGGGCTAATTCTTCATGCGAGAGTGTGCCGCTGTTTTTAAGCAATTCGTAGGCGTCTTTGGTCTTTTGGATTTCCTGCCGTGCCTTGTCGTCGGTATCGATGCCGAGCTGGATTTTGGCATCGGCGATCGCCTTTAGGGTTTGTGCTTCGGCGGTCAGGCGGTCGAGCTGCGCCGTTGCGGCGGCGGATTCGGACGACAGGCGCGCCTCTTCGGCGGCAAGGTTTTTGACGGACACACCCGACACCGACATCGCGTCGCGGGCGGCATACAGCTTGCCCGTCAGCTCGGTTTCGCTTTTTGCTAGGCGTTCGGATTCGGCGCGAAGTTTCGCCAAATCGGCCTGCTGTTGCTGCGTACCGCCGCCGCGCATGGATTTCTCCAACGTCGCGGTCAGCTCGTCCAGTGCACGCATTTCTTTAGCGGTATTGTCCAATTCCGCCGACAACGCCTTATATTCTGCAATTGCCGCCTGTTGCGCTTGTGCTTTGGCCAGCGTTGCGCCCAGCTCTTTCGCTTCGGTGGTCAGCTTGCCCGTATCGATGCCCGCCGCCTCGATGGACTGCGCCAGCGCGTCGATGTTTTCAACGCCGGACACGCCCGCCTTAATCTCTAAACCTGCCTGAATATTCGCCATTATTTAATCCTGTTTTAAAACCCGTTTAAAAAAGGCCGTCTGAAACCTGCCGCCGCTGCGCCTAGACGCAGAAGCCAGTTTCAGACGGCCTTTGTTTATTACCGAATCTTTAGTTGTTGTACGACGTGAAGGAATAGGTCGAAGTCTCGCCCGAAGCCAACACCGCCGTGCCTTTGAATTCCGCCGTATTAAAGTCGTCGCCAAACCAGTCGATACTGCCGTCCGCAGCTAGTACGGCATGGGGAATGTGCAGAATGCCGGTCTCGCCGGTAACGCGGTTGCGGCCGTCAACATAGATTTCCAAATCCAATCGGGACAAGGTGGCTGCGGACACTTTGTAGCCGCCGGAATCGCGGGTTTTGTAGTCGACAGTGATGTTTTCGCCGTCGTTGACGGTATCTGCAGCCGGCAGGATGGTAATCATGCCCAAGGTGGCATTAATGTCCAAATGCTTGGCATCAACATTGGCGTTTGACTTGTTTTTGACTTTGACGGTAGCCGGGTCGATGTTGCCGTTTGCCAGTTTGTACGCCATGCCTTTTTTACCGATGGTCACGGTCTCGCCGGTAACGGTCTCCGCCGTAGCCGCGATGACGGCGGCTTCGCCCATCAGAGCGAGCGCGAGGTTGTCTTTATCGAAGGTGTCGAGCTTCAGACCGATTTCGGTAGGCTTGACGGTTTTCAAGCTGTCCAATGCGCTGCCGTAAGTGCCTTTTTGCTTGGACACACGCTCTTTGGTCTCCACGCTGGTCTGCGTGGTCAGGGCGGTGGTGTTGCCGATGTCGATAAAGCCCGAGCCTTTTTGATTGAGGTTGCGTACCTTGACGTCGCCCTCAAAGATTAAGCCGTGGTCGTTTTGTTTTGCCATGTGGCAGCTCCTTTAGTTTGCCTGCACGGTGTCGCAGGCGAATGAAATGGGGTAAAAAGCAAAGCCGTCGTTGTATTCTATGGATGGCGAGGCGATGCGGCGGAAAGGGGTAACGGCATATTCGTCGCCCGCATCCCAGCCTGAAAACGCACGCTGGATTGCCGTCAGGGTCTCGCCGACCTCGTACAGCGTGGATTTGCCGTTGGCGGTATAGCTTCGTGCGAGGACGAAGGTAAAGTGCAGCGTCGATTTGAGGAATTTGCCGTTTTTCGCCTCGTCGGCAAAGGTCGAGCCGCCGTAAACGACATAGACCGCGCCGTCCAACGGGGCGGCTTTGCGCTTCGCCGCGCCTTGGGCAAGCAGCTCGGCAAGTTCGCCGATCTCCTTGACTGCCTTAATGCCTTTGACGGTTTTCAGACGGCCTAGGATTTCGGGATAGACCGCCAATAAGTTTTCATGCTGTTTTAAAGCCATATCAGACAATCAATCCTTCCAGCCAATCGGACATCAATTCGTCAATGTCCTGATGATCTTGCGAAGACAAGCCCAAAAACGGGCGGGCAGGCATGGTTTTCGTGCCTTCCTGCACATAAACCGAGTAGCCCATTACCGAGCCGGTAATCACGCTTTTTGCCGATGCCTCGTGCGTAATACTTGCCAAGAAGTTGCCGTGGTCCACCAAAATCCCGCCGCGTCCGTTTTTGGCTTGTGCCGTTGCGGGGCTGACATCCTGCCAGCGTTTGCCGTCGGGGGCGGTTTTGGTTTCGGCGATACGGCGGCGGGTCGAAGATTCGAGGATGCCGCCGATAGCGCGCAAAGGCTCTTCAAGGCTGCCGTTCAACCTGCCCGATAGGCGGTTCAGGCTTTGGGCGATACGCGACAAGTCGTGTGATACCGTAATCCGCATTGCCTACTCCTTCAGCCATTCCCGCAAATCGGGTTCGGCATTCACATAAACGGCACACGTTGATGGTCTGCGGTCATCTGATACGCGGCTTTCGTCCAGCATATTCGGATTTTTGACGACCATCTTCAGCCAGGCGATTGCCGACTGATAACGCTCTTCGACAATACCCGTTACCGCATCGTCGTAGAGATAGTAGCGGGCGATGTCGCAGACTTTGATTTTCAAAACCTGCGGCGCGGTGTCGTTGGTAAAAAACAGTTTCGCCGCCCGAAGGTAGCTTGCCGCCTCTTCTTCCGCGTCGGCGATTGCCGCCGCCATTACTGCTTCGTCTATGGTTTCGTAGTTTTCATGGTTCGACCGCTCCGCCATTTCCTGCTCGCCAAAGCGGGTAATCATGTCTTGGATGGTAATCATGCCGTCCTCCGTTTTCAGACGACCTTTAAAACTCCTTAAAGGCCGTCTGAAATCCGTTTAAGACATGGTCAGCGTTGCCAACAACTCGGGGCGCAGCGCAATCGGCAATGGATTGGACTGCATATGCAGGCTCCAGCCTTTGTCGTGCTGCAATTTCTCGCGGCTGGCGTAATACGGCAGGGCGCGGGTGTTGACGGTGGCGTTCATGTCGGCAGGCGCGAAATACTCTTTGTAGAGATTGCGGCCGACCGGCAGCAGAATCGCTTTGTCTGCCGCAATGTCGGCGGCGCTGCCGAAATGGTTGGCGTATTCGATAAAGCGGATGCCTTTGTGGACGAACTCGGTCGGATTGAGCGTATCGCCCTCGCGGTAGGCGCGTGCTTCGTCAAAGCGTTTGTACACTTCGAAGATGGACTTATGCTCTTTGAGCGCACTCAAAAACTCTGCGCCGCAATACACGACCCAGCCGCGCACTTGCGCACCGTTGAATTTTTGGCGTTGTTCGGACAAGAGCTTGTCCAATACCGCGCCGACTTTGGTCGTGTCTTTCGACAATTCGATGTTTTGCGTTTTGCGTGTAACGCCGAAATCGGTGTTGATGTCCAAAATCACGCTGCCGTCCGCATCCAAAATCTTGCCTTGCAACGCGCCGAGCATCAGATGCTCACGGGTGTATTCAAGGTCGGATTTGCCGCCGGCCAGCTTTTCGTTGACCTTGTCCATGACGGTCGCGGCTTGGGTCGTGCCGAAAGCGCGCAGGTTCTGCACGTCGTCCGCGCGGATGACGTCATGAATCGGCAGGTGTGGGATCTTGACGGTACGCACGGTGCGTTTCGGACTTTCGACCGCCTGGCCGGCCGTACCGCGCTCTTTGCTGGCTACCAAGTGGACTTTGCCGTCTTGGAACTCAATGTCGGCGTAGGTAGTCGTCAGATATTCGGGCTCGAAAATACCCAGCTCGCGGATTTGGCTTGCGCCCGGGTCGATTTTGTTGACGGCGGTGGTCAAAGCCTGCACGCCGAATTTGCTGTTGTCAGATAAAGGCATATTTTTTCCTTGTGGTTACAGTTCGCTGCCATTCGGGTTGACAATACGGTTTAAAACATAAACGATGCCGTATGGATCGCCATCTTTATTCAGATGCTCAATCACATTACCTCCCGTTTTCGATGTACCGCCGCGAATTGCATCGTCTGAGCATCGATCCAGATTGATGATGCAATTGTGCGGCTGTACGATAACTTTACCGTCGACTTCATCTGTTAACGCCAGCAGTTTGAACTCGCTGCGGAGAGGAAAACTAACAAATGTACCGGCTTTTGTGCCTTGCGAAGCAGTAATCGCCACACGGGTCTGAGGCGTCGCTTCATATTTCAAAAAGTCGGAAATAGAAGGGCCTAAGATTTCGGTTTTGGCTTTAGACATAAGAGCCTCCCAATAAGCCTTTGTGGCTGGCGACGGAGAACTTGCCCTCCGCCTCGCCGGTGTGTTCGGATTCGCCTTTGCCTGCGCCTTCGCTCAACAGCGCGGGTGGTACGGCAGATTGAGCGGCTTTCGGCGTCAAATCGGCAATCATGGCTTCCGCCGCTTCGATGTCGGCAGACAAAAGCACGGTCATGGTTGCGTCGGACAAGCCTTCAAACTTGCCGTTTTCGCCTTCCTTAAAGCCGGCGGCGGACAATTTCGCCTTGACTTGGTTTTTCTTGGCAGCCGCTTCGGCTTCTTTCAGCTTTTTCTCGGCTTCGGCTTTTTCAGCCTTGAGCGTATCGACTTCCGCTTTCAGGTCGTCAAACGCTTGCTTTTCTTCGGGTGTCATAGATAACTCCAAAGGTTGTTTAAAAATATCCGGCAAGGGACTGCCGTCCGACAACACCACCGCCTCCGTCTCGCCATCTACACCGACGGCGGTAAACGACACCTCGCGTATCGCACAACGGCGCAGGATGACGGCCGGCCCGGTTACCTCGTTGCCGTTGACGGACAATACCGCGCCCGCCGCCAGCTCCTCATAGGATTCCGCCTGCGCGTAAACCGACATTTCCCAAGGAAAACCTTGGTCGGCGGCTTCGGCAATCTGCGTGCCAAACTCATTGGACAACAGACTACCTTCCGCAATCAGGCCGTCCGCCGTTACCGACAGGCTGCACACGCCCGCCATCTTGACGGGGGAATGCTCCAACAGGACGGGGACGGCCGCTTTGTGTGACAGCTGGGCCAAATCGACGACTGTCTGATAACCGCCGTAGCCGAAGGGCTTGCCCGAATTGGCAACGCCTTTAAAAGTACGCACCTTGTCGGCACCGGTCGCCAAGGCAACCGGCAGCGCGGCGGACAATTTAATTTTGAGGGGGGTGTTGTTCGTATCCATTGCTCCATTTTGCCTTGCCAAGTTCAAAAAGACGGACGGCAGGATTTCACTTCCCAATCCAAATGCAAAAGCCGCCTAAAACCCGAATATCAGGTTTCAGACGGCCTTGCGCAGTTCATCTATTTAAAATTCGATTCAGGGGCGTTTTAGAAGCCTCTAGGATTGATTTTAAAATACTGGATATATCTTTGCTTGCCCCAAGCATTTAAACGCGCTAAAACGCGAAATTTGAGCGGTTATGAAAAAAGGCCGTCTGAATCGGTTTCAGACGGCCTTCAGAGTTATACAGGTTTAAATCTCGGATCAGCTTCAAGCGCGGTTTTTAAATCGGACTTGTACGGCTTAATCCACTCGGACTTTTCAGCAGCCTCAAGTATCCATCCGCGCACACGGGCGAATGCCGCAGCGGATAAATCCGCAATCGAAAAAACGCAGCCCGAAAACTCGCCCTGCATTTGCTCGGCTGCCTCCTTGTCGATTTCCGCGAGACGCGGATACAGATAGTCCAATAATTCGGACGGGGCGGTTTTCCCGCCTAAAAATACTTTTACTTCGCGGCTGACATACAGTTCAGACGGCATGACTTACTCCGATATTTTTACCAATAAGCGGACTTTATCCCGCTGTTCTTTTGGCAATGATAACACATACTGCAACAATTTATGCCGGTTTACCGCATTCAGATGGCGCAAATCAAGCGGGACAATATCGGCTTTGTTGAAATGCTCTTGAATATTGTCAACCTTCCCTTTCCACGCCCCGGCGGTGTGTGCAAAATAACGGTTCATCAATTCCGCACGGTCGGGATTTTCGGTAAACATAAAATCCAGCGTTACCCATTTCTCACGGGGCAGGTCGTCTGAAACAATCAGATAATCGGCTTGACCCTTACCTTTCTCCACGGGCAAATCGAACACTTCCAGCCTATCCCCCGTTTCAGCCTGCCACGCTGCCGCAGCTCTCGCTTCGTGGTCTTTGGTATTGTTGGCAGACTGCTCTTTTGTCAGCCTGCGCACTTCTTTTCCCGACACCTTATCCGACAAAGCCAACACCGCCACTTTGTCAGACGGCACGCTGTACCGCTTGTCCAACCACGCCTCGCGCTCGGCAATCATGGCGGTCAGTGCCTCTTCGCCGTTTTTCTCGCCAAACAGCGCGTCCATTGCGCCCAATCGGTCGCCGTGGTTATGCGCGAAGCTCGGCGTGATGTCGTCGGGAATCAATACCGTTTTGCCTGTGCGCGGATTGGTAACCTCGACCATATCCACATCAGGCTCGCCGCTGATGCCCTCGCGCTCCGCCTGCCGACGGGTCAGGGCGGACACCGAACATTTACAACCGTAGCCGTTGGGCGGAAAGATGACTTTCCAAATGTCGTGATCGACCGGCAGGACTAAGCCGTAGTAGCGTTTATGGCTGTCGCGCGGATGCCCGGCGGCGGAATGGTTGTAGCGCAAATACGGCAAGGCTTTTTTGTTTGCCTGAATCCGCTGCCACTGCCCCGCCGCAAAGGCGGTTTGCATATTGGTGTTGAAAATGGTCTTCAGACGACGTGTACTGCCGAGCTGTACCAATTTCGGCTCGCCGTCCAGCGGGTCGGTCATCACTTGCTCGCCCCACCAGCCTTTCGCCATCAAATACGGTTTTAAACGCTTTTTAAAATCGGCAAACGCCGTGCCGTTTTGCTGCGCGGATTCAATAGCATCTTTGACTTCAGCGAGCATATCCGCGTCCATCATCTTGGCGACGGTAAAGGCAAGGCTGTGCTGATACAGCCAGACATCATAATGACTGAATCCGGGCAGGACTTTCTTGGCTTTGAAATGCTCGAAGGCGGCTTTATCGACCAGCCCCGCGAAGTTGTATTCAATCCCGTCCATCACCCGCTCCATCAGCCCAAGCCGAAAGGCCGTCTGAAACCAAACGCTGGATCAAGAGATTGTCGCCTTTGCTCAAATCAAGCTCGGACAGTTTCGCCTCAAATTCGGCGTAGTCTTTGCAGCTTTCCAATAAACCCAACACTGCTTCCATTTTCGGGCGGGCGATTGCCTGCTCCGCCGTATCAGGCGCATTACGGGCAAGAGCGTCAGACAGGCGCAGGCTGAATTTGGCGGACGCAGGGTTTTCAGACGACGCCTTGGGGTCGCGCAGCTCGAAATGATCCGGTTCAAAGCCCAAGATGTCGCGGTAGTAGGTTTCGGTCAACACGAGCTGCCCCGTATCCATATACATCTTGTCGCGTTCGGCTCGGGTTTTATCAACCTTGATTTCGTCTTCAAACTCAAACCATACGCCTTTGGGCGCATTAATCGGCTTGCCGTAGGCGTTGTTGACCATCACGAGCGCGTCGATAAAGTGCTGTGCAGCGCGGGAGAGCAGAGCGAGATACGCGCCAATACGCTCGTCGCGGTTGTTTTCTTCGGTTTCCTGACTGGCTCGGCTGGCGGTCTCAAGGTCGCTGGTTTTGACTTTGCCTAACAGCGTTTTTTGGATGCGCGCATTGGCAAGGTTTTCCAGTCGGCGGAATGCCTGACCGTCCGCGCTGTTTTGCAGCATCATTACATCGTCCTCGCGTTCGATACTCAACGCGCCGCCGGAAACAAAGCGGTAAAAACGGCTCATGAAGCTGTCGTGGTCGTCGTTGCTGTTAGCTTGGATTTTGGCAATCAGATAAGGCTGGGCGTAGCGCGTAATAAATTGCGCCGCATAGACAAAGCCTTTTTTACGCAACGCAACCGGTGCATACAGCCGCGCCGCCGCCATTTCGCCCGCAGGATTGGTTGAAGTGGCGCGGTGTGTAATAAAGAGATACAGTACATCCGTATTGCAGGTCTCCTCACCGCCGCTGCCGCGATACACCAGCGAGCCGTCGCGGTAGGGAACGTATTTCGCCAATTCGCCGCTTTTGTTGCTGATATGCTTAATCGTCAAAAAGCCGTCGGGTTCGGGCTGATAAACGTACCGACCGACACCATAGCCGCCCAAACGCGCCGTCAACACGATTTCGGCAAGTGCGGGCAGATGGCGTTTCAGCGTTTTCCACAAGCGGTCTTTGTCATCGTCATTCAAGTCCTCGCCATAAATGCGCCATGCCTTGTTCTGCATGGCGGAATGCAAATCCTCCAAACAGGCAGCCACCTCGTCATCGCTTACCACCGCGTCCAATGCCTGCTGCCTGTCCACGCCGAGACGCGAAAGCAGCGCGTCCGTGCCCTCCATATTGGAAAACAGGCTTTCCAACGCATCTTCGGTCGCGCTCGTCAATGTCTTGATGGCGGTTTTCCGCGTAGCACTTTTAATCAATCCGAACATATTTTCTTACTCCAAAGGCCGTCTGAAACCGTTTTCAGACGACCTTAAAATCACATTTCCAACATCGGCACAGGCAAATCAATCGCCCGCGCTCTGTTTGATACATTGCCCGTCGTTGCCGCCATCCACAGCATATGCAACGCATCGGGGCCATCGTCATGGTCGGCTTTCGGGAAATGGCGCAACTGACTGATTAAGGTCTTTTGGTCGGGATTGAGCAAAATCAGCCCGTTTGCCATGTGCGGTTGCAAGGTCTCAATCCTCAACATCTTGTCCGAAGACGGCTTGATACCGCGCACCGGAATATGCACACCCGACCGCGCCCCGCGCTTAATCAGCTCATCCTTGAGAAACTCTTGGAATTGCACCGTCTCTACGACCCACAACACCGGCTTGACCCGCGCCTCTTTTTGGATGCGGATAACGTCCTCGATAATCAAATCGGGCAGGCGTTTTTTGACTTCGGCAACGGTTACAAACAGCCGCCCCGTCGATTTTTGATAACCGCCGACCAAAATCGCCGACGGGTCGCGTCCCGCGCCCGCTTTACCCAATGACGGGTCGAGCGCGCCGTAGTACACCAAATCGTCGGGAAGTTCCGACCAGTATTTGATGTTTTCCGCAAATGGCGCATCTTCGCCGCTGACCGGATCGTTTTGATATTCCGAATCAAACGTCGCATGACCGTCACGCGCACGGATTTTCATCAGTGCGAGTACACCGCGAGCCGCCCAAGAAGTGACCGCGCCGCGCTCCATCTCGTCTTTGTTTGCCTGATAAAACGCCTCGGCCACCGCCGCGCCGTCGTTGCGATACAGCTCTTCCCATCTGTCCCACAAATCCATGCGGTCAGGCCAGCGTTTCATCGCTTTGAATTTGCGCGTACTCCAAAACGGGTTATTCAGGGTGCGGCTCAATACGCTGTCGTAGTGCAAAATCGTGCCGATATAAATTACGTCAAACTTGGTACCGACCGCGCCCAACGGTAAGACGGTCTGTTTAAGCCACATTTCCAGCTTGTCGCGCTGGTCGGGGTTGCGCACCATCTCGTCGTTTTCGATATCGTCGAGAATGGCAAGATCGGGGCGGAATGCACCATGTACCATGCCGCGCATTTTCTTGCCTGAGCCGAAGACTTGGATTTTGACATTGGACGCGGTAACAATCGTCCCCGCCTGCCAAACCCGCCCTTGTCCGCACATTTCGGGGAAATCGGTTTTCAGGCGCGGGTTAAACTCCAATTCCGCCTTGATGGCTTCAAGCATTGGGTATGCCTGGTCGATGCTGTCCATCGCGATGACGATAAACTTTTTCGCGCCGGTAATGACCGTCCAAAGCGAGAACAAGCGCGTAACCAGCGTCGATTTCGCCTCGCCGCGCGGGGCGGCATCCGCCTCGTTGATGCCTTCGGGCTGTTGTAGGATTTCGGGCAGGCGGGAAAACAGAAATTCATGCAGCTCCGATTTTTCAGACGACCTGACGTAATGCGGAAAATAGGTATTGACGAAATACTCGTAACCGTTGACCGGGTCTAATACCTTCGCCCGACGTTCGGCAATGGCCGCGGGCGATGCATCAAAGCCGTCCGCCTCCGCCTCGATGGTTTGGCGGAGTTGGGCGGCATATTCGGCAAGCGACTTTAAAAACTCTTTGGACTTCATGTTTTATTCGTAATAGTGGACAACCGGCTTTTTCAGCGGCTCGGGGTTAACCATGAAACAAAAGGGCAACGGCTCTCCCGTTTTCATTTCATTCATGGACGACATAAAGTAAAAAAACTGGTCGGCGAGCCAAAACAACGGCTCCAGCTTATAGCGCGGCGCAACTGCCGGCACTTCGCTGTCCCAATTCGCAATCCAAATCGGGCAAAATAAAAACCATCCCTTATGGGTGTATTCAACCTTCTGCATCTCGCTTACCTGTATTTCTTTTCAATTTCAACACCCAACGGCTCAACCAACTCGACAAAAGCCTGCAAGTGTTGCGGGTATCGCTCCTTGACCACTTCGCCGAACAATTCCAACACCTCAATCGCCGTCGCCAGTTTTGACGTTTCCGGCATCACTTTGGCGTTTGCCGCCACGGTCTTGGTAAACGCATCCGACAGGCTTGCCAATAATTTGGCGCGCTCGGACGGCATCAGCTCCTCGACCGACGTGTCTTGCAACATCGTCATCGTCGATTGGTACTGCACCAAAAACCCCGCCAACAACGAGCGGCTCAAGTCTTCGATACCTCCGCCCGCTAGCGTGTAGGCGGCGCGTACTTTGTCCCAATCGTCGCCGGTCTCTTTGGCGGCGCGTTTCCAGCTACGGGCGGTAGCTGTTGGGATTTCGCACATCATCGCCGCGATTTCGAGCGTCTGGCCGTCACTGACGTACAGTCGGCGCAGCTTTTCGCGGGTTTCTTTTGGGTGTGCCATATCAGCCTCCGAACTTGGCTCGCAGCAGTTCCCAACCCGTCGTTACAATCACGCCGCCGAGACCGCCATAAACCGCAGCAGATTTCTTGCAGTCTTTCTTAATTTGCTGCAATTCCTCGTCCATGCGCGCCTGATTGGCAAGCAGGTCATCCTGCTTGGCTTCGATACGCGCCAAGGCTTCTAAAATCGGGTCGCTCATGATTTGTCTGCTTTCCTGTCCAGTTTTTCGTTTACTTTTTCCAACTTGTTTTCAATTCGGTCCAAGGCCGCCGCAATATTAGTGCTGTCTGCCTTGGCATCTTGCTTGGTGTGATAAGAGAGCTTCACCGCGTGCAGCTCCTCTTTAAGGTCGTCGATACGCTTGTCCGCCTCTTTCAGACGGCCTGAAATGCCGTTGACCCAAAACCAAAACGCCGCCGTTGCAATCGGCCACAGGGTTTTAAACCCAAATTCAAAATCCATTTAAAACCCCTTTAAACCGGCACATCGCCAAATACGATACGGACGGAGTAGCCGTTAGGACGATTGCTGGCAATTTCGAGTCCATCCCCATCGTTACAAACGCAGTAATACGCTGAAATCGTCTGCCAAACTGAACGTTTAAAAGCGTCGTAGCTCGTATTTGGATATTCGAGATTAAAGGTCGTCTGAAAATCCTTATCCATGCGTACCGCGTACTCAATGCCGGCCTTATCCAATAGGTCGGAAACATGAATGACAAACGGCTCTTGCTCGCGTGCGCGGCTCAATCCCAGCTCTAAATCCGCATGGCGGCAGGCGACCGTGCGTTGTACCAAATCACGATAAGTCGTCATCGTGTGCCCTCCGTGCCATCAACTTCCGCTTGACTATTGACCCAATCGCGCCACGCTGCGTTTTGGTTTTCCAGCTCCGCCACATAGCCGCCAAACTCAGCGGCGTGTTCCAACAGCGTGGCCGTCTTGCCGTCTTTCGGCGGATTCGGGCGCACCGGTGCGACCATCAACGCGGCAGGCGGTGTCGGCATGACCGCCTTTTCGACAATCTTAATTTCCGTAGCCGAGGGCGCGCTTGTAGAGCTGCAGGCCGTGAGAGCCAAAGCCGTCAATACAATTACCGCTTGCATTTTTACGGTCTTGAGTAAGGACATTTTCGATTTCCTTTTTATTTTCCGTTTTCAGACGGCTGACTTCCGCCTGTTTTTTCGCCAAAGCCATGCCGACAGCGTGCGCCTTGACTTCATACTTTTTAGCTTCCGCACGCGCCTGTTCCAGTTCGCGGGCGTAGTTTCGAGCCGACAACAGCAGGGCTTGCGCTTTGTCTTTTTCCATCTTGTCGATGACCGCTTGCTGCTTCGTAAAAGCCGACTTGTAGCCTTGATGGTGCGACACAGCCAAGCCCGTGCCGACAAGCGCGATAATGGCAATCGGTTGCCAGTTATTCGCCAGCAGTTTCACGAGATTCATTCTCGACCTCCTGACGTTTGACGCTGACAAACGAACGCGCCACCGCATAGCCGCCGACGATGCCCAAATAAACCGCCCAAATCTCCGCCGACGGGTCGGGCAACATCACAAACTTAAACGTCCCAGCCGCGCAGGCAACGTTTGCCCAGAGTTTCGAGTGCGACACATTACCTGTCGCGGGGTTTTTAAAAATATCCAAAATACGCATTGCTATTCCACACTTTTGGTTTGCAGGTGCCGTTTCAGCATTTCCCGATAATTGGCCAGTTCGCCCTCCGCAAATTCAAACGCAGCCAAATCAGCCTGTTCGCTTGCCTCGCGGCTTTTACGCGACCATTGCTCAATCATCTTTTCGTAAAACTCAACCTGTCCCATAACTAACGACGATTCTTGCGTTTACGCGCCGCGCGTTTGGCAGCCGCCACGCCCGACTTACCCATGCGCATAGACGGATGTTGTTTCAAATAGCCAATACTGGCAGGCTTAATCTCAAATTCAGGCACCTGCGGTTTCAACACAGACAGAGCCAAAGCAATCAAAGACTTTTTCATACCTTCACCGCTCCCAATTCCACCGCAATCGCGTCCGCAATCGCGCGGCAGATGCCCCATTTAGTAGCCTTAAACAAAGCCAAATCAGTGTCGTTGCTGATAAAAAACGGCTCAAACACAATGCCGCCGGCCTGCGCATAAGCCAAGCGCGAATGCTGGCCCGCATTGTCGGGTTTAAAGCCGTCTTCGCCGCGCAGTTTCCAGCCGGTCGCCTTCGCAACAGCCTTGCTCAACACCTGACACCAGCGTTTGTTTTTTAGCGTGGACAGAGCTTCGATGCCTGTCGCCGCCTTACTGACGGCTGCGTTGGTGTGAAACTCAATCGCCACATCCGAGCCGCGAATCAGCTTGACCGCATCGCGCAAGGGCATATTGCCTTTGCCCGTGCCGTCGGTTTTAACGGTCAAACCGTAGTCATCGCGCAAAATAGATGCCACGATGTTGCGCATATCCTGCGCCAAGTCCGCCTCACGGTCGGAGCCGTTGCACGCGCCCGGGTCGGTGTTGCTGTGGCCTGCGGTTAAAGTTACAGTTTTACCCATTAGCATCTCCAAAGTTAAATCACGATTTATTTTCAAAACCTTATTTAACCTTTTCAGACGGCATAAGACGGTCGGCACAAATGCACTTACTATCCCGCAAACAAAAAAAGCCCCGCATAAAGCAGGGCAAAGGTCCACTCACAAGAAACACACAACACAATCAAGCTGCAAATAAATCCGTCTGCGCTCTTGCCGCCGCCTCGCGGTCGGCCTCTTTCAAAATGTAACGGATATTTCGCGTAGAAAGCCGATGAGCCAACACCAGCTCGCGCACAATAACCAAATCGCTCAAACCTTCCGCGCTCATCGCATCATACTGGCGGCGGATAAATCGGTTGCGAAGTTCGCGCATTGCATCCCAGCAACGCGGAATGGCCAGGAAAGGTTGCCCGGCATAAGCTCGCTCCAATCGTCCCGCAGCCTCCTCACCAATGTCCTCGACCAGTTGTGCGTGTAAGATTCGGCTCTGACGCGTATTGCGGCGGCGGTTGGAAATCGGATAATTCGTTCCGCCCCATACCTTGACCATGTGGAATGTCGCCTCTAGCCCGATGACCGTAATCATTGCCACTACACTATGTGGTAACAGGTGTTTCACATCCTCGAAATCCTGCTCCGTCATCTCCCAACTTACGCTCATTCCTATGCCTCCTTTTTCTTACGGTTCGCAGCAATCTGCAACGCCGCCACCAACTTGTGCATATTGCCGTCGGACAACCATTCCACGCGGTCAACCTTAAACATCTTTTTCGCCGTACCGTGCGCATAATTCCAAGTCCAGCCGTTATCCAGCAGCAAGGCTTCGATTTTCCGCATCATCGGATCGGCAGAGCTTCGGCGGTTCGGGCGACGGCCTGCCGTTTTCTTCGGCGCAAACCCATGTTGGCGCAAATCCTCTACTACGCGTTCCAACTCAGGAATACTGCACTCGGTACACGACCGCTTGCCCGTTACGCGCTCCAACACTGCGCGATAGGTACCGTCATCCAAGCCCAGCTCCTTTTGAGCGATTTTAATTTTTGCAATCAACGCTCGGCGCATCCCTGAACTCCTAAAACACAATATATTGATTAATTAGCGCATATTATACAGGTAAAATACTATATGTTGTAGTAAGCCGCTGTTTTTTTTGCGAAACTGGCAGACACAAAAAAGCCCCCATTTGGGGGCTTTTGTTATAAAAATTTAATTACTACCGCCATAGTTGCGGCGACGGCTGATATCAATCCGGTAGCAATCATAATTGGATACCACCGAGCTTCTTGGGCTATTTTTACCGATTCTGCATTTATCTTATGCGCATCTGCGATTATTTTTGCGATTTCAGCGTCCACTTTTCTGAGTTCGGCCTGCTTCATTTCATTATCCAATAAATCTTTCATTTTTTAATTCCTTTTGGTTTTTCGGGCTTGCTTTGTGCTTCCCGATGAGTCCTATTATACGCGATATTTTCGCATAATCAAGAATTATTTGAGCGTGTCTTGCAGCATGACCCACTTGCGGTGCGGCATCCCCGAATGGTCCTTGGCATCAACCGGAGCGACCCAGTTTTGCACCGTGCGCAACGCCGTGCCAGTCCGTCGTCCGACCTCAGCAAGGGTCAGCCCGTATGTATCCATCACAAATCTTAAATTTGCAGGGGTGTAGCCTGCTTCGGGATATTTCATTCCACCTCCTATTTTGTTTTGCAGCCCATCGCCATTGCCTCGGCAAAAACCGACAATTTGATTTTGTATTCCAATACATCCGCCCCTTTCTTTGGGGCGGTCAGTATAGGCTTAGTTCCGCCGGCAATCTGCGCGGCGATACTGTCTATCTCTCTCTGCCTGAGCCGTATCAGGACCAACAGATTTTCCGCCACCTCATCAGGCATGACTCCTTCTCCGCTCTCCCAACGATTCCAGGCTCGCTCTGATACACCATCAGGACGGACAGATGTACAGGCGACCGATTTAGCAGCCTCCAAAACGGTTAAAAACAAAAGACGACGGTACGCCTCAATGACAATATAGTGCATAGTTTGACTCCTCCTTAGGAATCATTATATCCGCCGCGACCGATGGCACGCCATCGGTTTATCTCGTCCGCGTACCAAATCATTAACCGTCTGCGCTCGTCTAACAGCATAGCCTTATTATAAACGCCGCGCACACCGCTGATGATATGAGCCAACTGTAATTCGATTGCATCAACTGACCATAGCCCGCTTTCGTGGGCATGCGTGCTAAAAACCTTGCGAAATCCATGTATAGTCATCTTGTCCCTCCAGCCGGCCTGCGTGATAACGTGCAAAGGGCGGTGTCCGCCGATGCCGCCAAACAAAAGGTCTCCGGAAATTCCGCGCCGAGCGCGCTCAACCAGCCAAGCAGACAATAAATCCACAACGTCAGGCGCGAGAGGGACGACATGTGGCCGCCTCATTTTCATGCGCGTCGCAGGGATCGTCCATGTTGCCGTCTCAAAATCAAATTCGGACAACTCGGCATTGACTGCCTCGCCCCGGCGGACAGCAGTATAAGCAATCAGCCAAAAAGCAGTAACAGCGGCCATATCCAACGCGACATGAGTATCGACAGCCCCTAAAAACTCAGGCATTTGGACAGATGATAAATGCCTAAATCCCTTGTATTTATATGGCGGTAAAGCAATATTGAGGCCGTCTGCAGGATTATTCTCGCACCATCCTTTCACTTTGGCATATCGGTAAACCCCACTGATCACTTGCAGCAAACGGCGCGTCTGAGACGGAGCATTTACCCCGAACCGTTCGACACATTCCAAAATCTCATAGGGTTTGATTTTATGGATACGCTTATTGCCGATGGCCGGATATACCCACAAGACCATACGCTCACGCGTATATTTCTGCACCTGTGCGCAGCAATGCGCCAGGCTCATAGACAAATACTCTTCAGCGGCCGCCTGAAACAAAGGCGGCCGCCTAAACAAGGCGGCCCACATCTCACACCTCCTTGCCCAAAGTCTTCTCCCGCACCAGTCTAGCGAGCTTTTTATCAATCACCCGATCAACTTCGCGGCAATATTGCCCATATGTCTTATATCTTGCGGTAAAAATAGACTTGGGCAGGGGAATAACGACAGGGGAGGAAAGTATACCGAGACCGTAAATGATTTTGCGGACTGAGTAGCCATTTTCGACTTTTTCGATGGTATATCGGGTAGTATCTTTAATCATATCAGCTCCTTTAGGAGTTGGCGGGCCTTTATTGACCCGCCTAAAGTGTATTTACAGATAGTTTTCAAATTCAATTTTGGCGGCGGTTCCCATCTGATCTTTATCAATCAGGCCATCCATATCCAAAACGATTTTTCCTGCGTACTCTGTGTTAACCATTTCGCGCCATTCTACCCGGCTCATTTCTTTCATATTTTCCCAATCCAATGGGGAGTCGCCTTCAGAAAGAGCGGTCAAATCGTCCATCAGCTGGCCTACGTTGTATTCGTAGCTGCAATGGCAGAAGAAATTTTCTTCGAAATTTTCCTCGTCCTGCCCATCATCGTACCAGATGCCGAGATGGAGACCGCCGCCGTTATCTTCAAAAACCGCAAATCCGGTTACGCCGTTTTCAGAGATGCCTTTGATGATTTGTTCGATATTTTTCATGATTGATTTCCTTTAAGGTTGTTCAGGCTTGCTTTGTGCTTCCTGATGAGTTGTATTATACGCGATATTTTCGCGTAGTCAACAATATTTTAAAATTTATTTTCAGCAAAACAAAAAGGCCGTCTGAAACAGGTTTTAAACCCCATTTCAGACGGCCTTTAATCAAGCTTTAAACGCCAAAGAAAAATAAAATCAACGCAAGAAAAAACCAAACCACCCCGAAGCAGTAATAAATAAAGGCTTTTTTTCGGGCGCGCATAGCCTCTTTTTCTCCTTCTTTCACTTTTCCCCACACGAGAAAAGCGGTTTCCAATTTTCGGTTGGCATTTTCGACTTGAGCGTGGATGTAGAAGGAATCGCGTGCGGCAGTTCTTAAAAATTTCAGCTCATCAGTATTTAAATTTCCGTTTTCCATCACGCCAACTCCTGCTCAGTCGGCTCAATCACAAAATCCTCAAGCCCCGACACAATCTTAATCCCCGGAACTTTGCCGTCTGAAAAACGCTCTTTTTGATTCAGGATAGCGTCTTTGTCGATTTCCTTTTTAGTGCGGACAAACTCGGCAAAGGCGGATTTCTCCGAGAGCCACGCCAAGACGGCGGCCACGCCTGTTACCTTGACGGATGGCGGACGAATGCGCCATTTAATCAGGCCGGTGGTAAAGTCCACGGTTTTGGTTTTACCGTTTTCCGTCAGCTCGTCCTTATGCGCTTCGCAGTATGCGGCCACACGTTCGGTCAGGCTCATGATTTCGGCACACATCGGCGCGGCTTTGGCGGCATACTCTTCCTCGATGACCGCTTTTTTGTCTCCGGCTTCGGTTTCCAGGCGTTTGACTTCGCGCTGCAAGTCGCCGATTTTACGGATAAAAGCGGTTACTTCCGCTTTGTCTTGTGCCGCTTCGATAGCGGGTTGTTTGATTCGGGTTTTAGCCATTTTCTCTTTCCTTTCAGGTTGGGTTTAACATTTCGGCTTGCTCAAGCCTTGTTCGCGTTCTCGCTTGGCAAGTGCCTCAACTTTTGCGCGGTGTTTCAAAATCTGCTCGGCAGCGGTTTCAGCCGGAGGCGGTATCAGCGACTTGCCTTTTAATACCTCTTTAATCGCGCCCTGTATGCGGCTTAAAGCCGATTTCCCCTTCGCTTTTTCTTCCTCCGTAGGGTGGTAATGGTGTTCCAGCTTCAACGGCTCCGGCGGTGGTGGCAACTTGTCTAAAAAATCTTTCGGGCTCGGCCAGCGGCTCATTTCATTGGCCAATACCATAAAGGCCGTCTGAAAGCGCGGTACATCTCGCGCTTCGTCCCACGCCCGGCCGTGCGCCAATACACGGCTCCATGTTTGCGCAGTGGCGGCCACAGTGTCGGCAGCCGGCGAACCGCTCAGACGCAGGGTCAAAAGCATGGTCAGGCCGTCGATCATGGCGTTATGTAGTTGAGTAGGCAGTTCTTTCATTTTTTCAATCCTTGCAGCGACGCGGCTGCGGTAAGGGTTTGGCTGGGATTGGCCGGCAGTGCGGCGCGGCGGTTTGGTTGGTTTGTCTGATTCCCTGCGCTTGGCTGACCGACCCAGCCTGCAAGGATTTCATACAGGTAGCCGTGCGACTTCAGCGGCGTTTTCAGACGGCCTTGGTCGCGGGCATTAACGGTTTCATTAAAACCGTGAATCCAAGCCTCGGTAGGGGCAGGAAAACAAACCCCGTCACGCGCCGCCTCCTGCGCCTTAATCATCGGCAGCAACTCATTCAGCAGTTTCGCGGTACGCGCCCAAGAGAGCTGGGACTTGGCGGGGCGGAAGAGACCAATGTAGCGGATAGCCGCTTTCCCGATATCGGCATCAAGTTCCAGCAACATCTTCAGCACTTCGGCTGCTTCAGCATCACTGACTAAACTATCCAAGCTGTTGGCCGCTCCGCAGTTAGGACAACGGCAAATCATGATTCAATCTCCCAAATATCACGGCGGCGAATAACTTTCTCGGTTTTAACTTTCCGTCGTATCCATTGGCCGCAGTATTCGCAGCACCGACTGTTTTTATTAACTTCACGCCATTTATGCGCATACCCGTCAATAGCACAGGCTCCAATACGTTTGTAATCACACCATTCGACTTTTTCGACAACTTGTCCGCCTGGCTTAAATGCATAAATCTCTACCTTGCCATTGGGTAAAAAACTGATGGGAGCACCGGTAAACCATCCGTCACTGTCATGCCATCCGATACGCCAGATACCCAGCGTGTCAAACTTTTCGATAACCGGCATTCCTCTATGCGGTATAATTTTTTTGTTCTTTTTCAAAAATCTATAAATAAAATTGCTATATTTCGGATTCTTTTTAGGGTTGTATTGCTCAATGTCCATCACGCCTCCTCCCATAAAGTTATCGCCCGAGCCAAAGTTTCCGCCTCGGCAGTCTTCCACATCCCGTCCGGCGACCGCGCGGCAATCACAAATCCCTCGCCGTCCTTCTTCATCAACATCAGCTCGCCACGGTCTTCGATCCATTCTGCAATTTCTTTTACATTCATTTCTTAAATCCTTTTAAATCAATACCTTACATCTTTAATAAGGCAAAAAAATATAGAGCAACATCAACGGCTTACCGTTTTAATTGTCGTCATACCATTTGCCTGTCATGTGCAACACGACGATTCGGGCCAGCATTTCAAGCCAAATCCCCAGCAGCACCAACACCGCCAATCCGACAACAAACCAAATCATTTTTTCTCCTCCTTCTTGTCAACAGGCCGTCTGAAACGCGCCTGATATTCTTCGATTTCGCGCTCTCTGTTTTTTTGCGCCATTCGCGCCGTCGCACGCCTGCGGTGTTGTCCCCAAGCCTGCCAATCCGTATTACGTCGTCCGAAACTCATTTCACACATCCTTTCACAATCGCCTTATCGCCATATTTCGCGCGTATTTCCTTTACCGCCCGATCCAAAGCCTCTTGTTTCGCCGTAGGACTCAATGGCTTATCGCTCATAAACAATCCCCTTCATTTTTTCTTCCGTACTCATCGCCTCGTATTGCTCGCCCAAAGCTTGAGCCTCCAAATCCGCCATCCGCTCGCGGCGTGACATTTCCAACTTCGCCACCGACACCACCGGCTTAGAGCAGCTGTGCAGCATCGTTCCCACCAAAACCGCCCAAAACAACAACCAAAAAGCCAAACCGATCCACTTGGTTTTTCGTTCGCAAAACAAATTAGACATTTTCCTATTTCCTTATAAATCAATTACTTAATATTTTTTCAAGGCAAAAAAATTATTGCGTACCCAATCCGCCTTAACCTGCGCAGCCCATTCCCTGGCTTCCTCTTTGGTCTCGAAGCGTTTCCGCAGTCGGCGGATTTGCAACCATGCGAAGCCTTCTTTGCGCTTGCCGCGTACATCAGCCCGCCAAATCTTCCGCCGTTTATGGGTTTCATAGTCGTGCCAAGTGTCCTCATAGACTCCGGCGTGTACCGCATATTCGTGTCTCATTTCAGACGGCCTTTCTTATCGGATAATCAGGGAGCTGTATTTCTTAACGATACCGGCCTGCATCTTGATACCGTTCTTGTTCGCCGTGCGTACCGCGCCGCGCATCAATTTGCTCATCCGGCGCGTATTGCCGTTGCTATGTTTAACCAGTTCCAAGAGCGTCTCCTCGTCCGCATCAGGCAAAGCTGCTCTCGCAATTTCAAAGAGCTCGTCATCCGGCAAAGATTCGCCCAAATTCAGCGCAACAGACACGCGGCTATAAAGTTGCACCAGCTCGCCATGCTTACCGCGCAGGTTGGCCACCAGTCGGGGCATACCGCTCAACACCAAACCGCAGCCCGTCTCATCGTGCAGCCGGCGTACAATTTCAAGGGCGCGTAAAGGCAGGTTTTCCGCTTCATCGACCACAATCAGACGGCCCGAATCGCGCAGGCGGTCAGATACAGACTCAAACAAATCATTCAGACTGCCCATCGCCGAAACCTTCGCCGCCGTCGCCAACTTGCGCATCAAGACCAAAGCCGTAAAGCTCGGATTAGCCTCAATCAAGATGGCCGCTGGGTTTTTATCGCAGTAGTTTTTGACCGCCTGAGTCTTGCCCAATCCCGCCTGACCGTAGATCACCACTGTTTCGCCGCCTTCGTGCGCATCGCGCATCACTTCCGCGATTCGGCGGGTCGTCTTAGTCGATACAAAACCCAACACCAGCTCTTCGCGTTGCGCTTTACTGTCCTGCATCTCCAAAAATGCCTCGATTTTCGGCTCGATGGTTTCATAATTGCCGCCTTTTTCCGCATAAGTGCCGTTCAGATACATACTGATGGAGGCCGGAGAAGTACCGATACCGCGTGCCAGTTGGGTTTGGTTCATGCCTGATTTGGCTTTAAATTCAGCCAGTTTTTGTTGCAATGTATGATTGATTTGTTTCATTTTTTTAGTCCTTTTAAAAGAGGTTTAAAACCGTTTTAACTTCTATCCGCCTCAAATAGCACAAAATCGTCTGTGCCCGTTTTCGGCAATACCGCATACTCCGCCTCGATGACGTTTCCGCCCAAATTTCCCAGCTCGTCCCAAGCTGCCGCCTGTTCCAGTGCCGGATTGACTTCCGCATTCGCGAGCTTGATTGCATTTTCCGCCCGCTTGATTTTGCCTTTTCGACGTTTTTCCGCCAGTTGGTCGATACGAGCCGTCGGGAAAGCCTCGCGGGTATTGCCGTTGGCCTGCGCCTTAGTGATAAACTTGCCGTCCATATCAAACACATTGACCGCCGACGCATCGCTCAAATCGTAGCTGACCCGTACCTCGTCCTTGTGATACTCCGCCAGCTCGGTTGAGAAATAAGAGTTGTTGAACAAATCCAGCCAACCGCGCTGTACTTTTCGCACCTCTTGCGGCATAAACATCGTCGCCAGCTCTTCTGCCGACAACATATCCGGCGCAATCCCGTCCTGTTCCAGCCTCATTTCCCGATAAGCCTTCGGCGAATAATGCCCGCCGTCAGGATGTCGGGGCAGCTCGCTGTGCGGACGGTTGTTGTATTCGTCGATACACTTGACCACATCCGCGATAAAGCGCGACCAGCTCGGCAGTTTTTTCAAATATTTCTGTTGTTCCTCCGTTAAATCCTTGCCTTTTTCCAAAGCGTTAAAAGCACTTTCCATCTTGCGGTACATCAGATTCTTCGTGCTGCTGTCCATCCCCGCGCCCGCAAACGTCTCATACTGGCGCGCCATCTCAATCAGATTGTCTTTCCACCATCGCTCAATGATGCCGCGCCCTTGCGGGTTGCCCGCGATACCCGTTTCATGCCGGATACCCAATCGGGACGTAATACCCGTGATTTCATGATCTATCGTCTTACCAGTTTGGCCGCCGCCGTTATCCGAGTAGTAGATAATCGGCAAACCAAAGTGCTTGACCCCGATACGCAGAGCGTCCGATACCGCCACACAACTTTCAGCCAACGACACCGAAAAACCGACCACAAACCGCGTACAACCATCAATAATCACCGTTACTTCCGGCTTAAACGGCCTGCCGTGTACCGGATGAGCCACCTTCGCCTTAAAGCTGTGGCCGTCGCCGATCCAAACATCGTTCGGCTTCAAAGCCCCCCAATCACGTTTCACATAAGGCAGCAGCGATTTATAAGCCGCCCCCGTTTTCCTGCCGCGCTCCTGCATAATCATCGGCAGCTTGTCCCAAACGCGCCGCACCATACTCAAGTTAGGCACATCATTGACCGGCATATTTTCCGCTTCAGCCCACTGCACAAACCGGCGGTAGCTGTGCGCCAGCTTTGGCGCGGACGGAATATTGTGAAACTGCATAAACATCGGCAACCATCCGTAACTTTCAATCGGCTTGACCGCCTTCGTCGTCTTCGGAGCCAAAGCAACCAACCGCTCCGTCGCGTTTTCCGCCTTCAAATAAGCAGATATCCAGCCGTCTAAAGTACGTTCGCCAACCTTTGCCGACCGACTGCGGTCATTGGCCTTTTCCAAGTTCCCAAGCGTGACCGCGTCCAATTTACCTTCTGCCAGCAAGCCCAAAAACTGAGCCACCGCAGCCTTCGCAGAGCAACCGTATTGGTATTTAATCCCCAACACCGCCGCCACCACCGCACATCGTGCATCCGCCACCGACCGTTGTTTCTCGTTCAGCAGCTTGGCCGCTTCAGCCAGTGCTTGAGCCGATATCGCCGTCCCCGGTCTGACTTGGGGCAACATTTTCGGCATCTTCTCCGCCAGCTCGTCCGACTGCCGTTTCATGATGGCTGCTCGGATTTCGGCAGGGAGGGAAGCGATTAAGTATTTTTTCAGACGGCCTCCACGCGCTTTGCCAACTTCTTCGATGTACGGCCAGCCTTGTGTCTTGGCTCGCTTCTCAATCGCCTGTCTTGATACTTGTAGATTTGGCAACCGTAAATTTGCGAGTTCTGATGATGAAAGACTATCTGTTTGCATATAAAACTCCACTTATCCCGCTTTTAGTTCATTTGTAATCATTTGCATGATTTCTTTTAAACATCTGCGTATAATTAGTGCGAAGCACTTAATACTGGCTTGAAATTACGTTCTTCATAGCGTGTCGGCCAAATTACTTCAGGTGGGACGCCTATTGCATCTGCAATGATTTTTTCTCCTTTCAAATAAGGGAATTGCAATGCGCCTTTCAATGTATTTGGTGACAAGCCGGATGCAACACTAAGAGCTCTTACTGACCAACCACGTTTTTTGAGTGCTGCAACAATATCTGCGCGGTGCCAATCTGCGTTTTTTTGTACCATTTCACTTACTCCATACGTTAAACCGTTTTTCTAACCGTTTGTTCTTGGTTGATTGAATAATATATGCAACCAGATAATATGTAAAGCGGTTGCATAGAGAAAAATATAAGCTTTCGCTTAGGTTTTCTGTATGTTTTTGTTTATTAAAAGAATTAATTTTATGCAACCAAATACATTTAGTTGCATAGAAAGTTGCATAGATATTTTTATGTATGCAACCGCATATAGAGATAACTTATGAATACTTTTAAAGAAAGATTGACCTACTTATGGCGCGATAACCCAAAGCCTGCGGTTATTGCAAGAGATATTGGAATGAGCCCGCCCGGATTTAACCGGATTTGGTATAACGACGGCCTTCCAAACACTGAAACCCTTATAAAGATTCAAGAATCTACCGGGTGTGATTTGAACTGGCTGCTGACCGGCAAAGGCTTACCGTATCTTGATAAAGCCAGACCAGAAAACGCCGGGGCATTCTCTGTAAGCAGAAATTCTGATGGAATTACTGACACTATGGGCAACCCTGTCGACTTGTCAGAGTTTGTATTCGTGCCGCGCTACAACGTAGCCGCAGCAGCAGGGTATGGTGCACCGGTCTTCGGCGAAGAACCTTTGTTCTGCTTGGCTTTCCGGAAATATTGGATTGACAACTATGTGACCAAACAGCCGGAAAAGCTGTCTGTAATTACCGTTAAAGGCGATTCAATGGAGGGTGTGCTCAATCATGGGGATTCCATTCTCATCAATCACGCCGAAACCGACCCGCGTGACGGCCTATATGTCTTGCGTATAGGCAATGACCTCTTTGTTAAACGTGTGCAACGCATACCGGGCAAACTGCTTGTAACGTCTGAAAATCCACGTTACGCACCGTTTGAAATAGATTTGAGTAATGCCCAAGACGACATCGCCATCATAGGCCGTGTTGAGTGGTATGGCCGGAGTATCGATTAAATCCATTTTAAAAACCTCTTAAAACAGTTTTAAAAAATTCCCAATCCCGTCAGCTTTCAACAAAAAACCGCGCATTCCGGCGCGGTTTCGTGAAAAAGCTGGCGTAACTTTTCCGGATACAAAAAAACGCTGAAATCCACGTCTTTCCAAGATTTCAGCGTTTTTTTACTCTATTTGTTCCTTGTGCAAAAACTAACAGTCCCCCACATTTGGGCTATGCCAAAATGTATAGTGGATTAAATTTAAATCAGGACAAGGCGACAAAGCCGCAGACAGTACAGATAGTACGGAACCGATTCACTTGGTGCTTCAGCACCTTAGAGAATCGTTCTCTTTGAGCTAAGGCGAGGCAACGCCGTGCTGGTTTAAAGTTAATCCACTATAAAAAGGTCGTCTGAAACCTTATTGATAGGTTTTCAGACGACCTGTGTTTACTTTAAAAATTCAAGTAATCAGTTTGCCATTTGTTTTGCCTGAACCGCTGTCAGGGCAATGGTGAAGACGATGTCTTCTACCAATGCGCCGCGGGAGAGGTCGTTGACCGGTTTGCGCAAACCTTGCAACAGAGGGCCGACGCTCAGGACGTTGGCGCTGCGTTGTACGGCTTTGTAGGTGCAGTTGCCGGTGTTGAGGCTTGGGAAAATCAGGACGGTTGCCTGACCGGCGACGGTGCTTTCAGGGGCTTTGGTTTTGCCGATTTCAGGCACGGTAGCCGCATCGTATTGCAGCGGGCCGTCGATTTCCAAGTCCGGGCGTTTTTCTTTCGCCAGTTTGGTCGCTTCAATCACGGCATCGACATCAGGGCCGCTGCCTGAGTTGATGGTGGAGTAGGAAATCATGGCAACTTTAGGCGGGATACCGAAGGCTTTGGCGGTATCGGCGGATTGGATGGCGATATCGGCAAGCTGTTCGGGCGTCGGGTTCGGGTTGACCGCGCAGTCGCCGAAGACGAGGACTTGGTTGGGCAGCAGCATGAAGAATACGCTGGACACGAGGCTGGCGCCCGGTGCGGTTTTAATCAGCTGCAAAGCGGGGCGGATAGTGTTGGCAGTCGTATGAACGGCACCGGATACCAAGCCGTCCACGTCGTTTTGCGCCATCATCATGGTGCCGAGGACAACGGTGTCTTGCAGTTGTTTGCGGGCATCTTCAGGGGTCAGGCCTTTGGATTTGCGCAATTCGCACATCGGCTCGACGTATTGTTCGATCAATGTAGCGGGATCGACGATTTCCAAAGAGTCAGGCAGGTTGATGCCGCGTTCTTTGGCAACGGCTTCAACTTCTTCGCGTTTGGCAAGCAAGACGCAGCGGGCAATGCCTTTTTCGTGGCAGATGGCGGCTGCGGCGACGGTACGCGGTTCTGCACCTTCGGGCAGGACAATGCGCATATCGGCTTTTTGGGCAAAATCAATCAGGTTGTAACGGAATTGGGCGGGAGACAGGCGGGAGGCTTCGCGTTTTGCTAAAGCAGATACGTCTTTGAGCGCGCTGCTTGAACCGTAGAACGTCAGTCCGGTCAGGCGGGCAACTTCTTCGCCTACGGATGCTGCTGCGCCTTCAATGATGAAGCCTTCCAAAAGGCCCGGAGAGTTGGTGTAAAGCTGTTTGGCAAGGTTGATTCGGTGTGCCGCTTCGGCTGCGTCGGCATTGTCAGATTGCAATGCCAAAACTACGCCTGCATCCAAAGACAGCGCCAGCTCGACGTTTTTGCCGGACAGGAAGAGTTTGTCCGCATCGGGGGCGATACCTTCGATAACGAGTTTGTCGGTATTGAGTGCGACGGCTTTGCCGACCACAGCGTCAAACCAGTCGTCGCTTTTGCCTTGTGCCAACAGAGTTTCGGCGGATGCGTCGAGCGGTTGGAAAACTTGCGCGCCCAAAGCTTGGGCAAAGGCTTTGCTTGCTGCTGCCACGTCCAAACCGGCGGATACCGGAGCGACCAATAATTTAGCCATGATATGTGTCCTTTCTATTTGGAGGTTGTCCGTCTTGGAGGTTGTCCGTCGCCGCCGTGATGCGGACGTAACGGCAATGGCTTAATACTAACAAACAAATTGCGTTTCCAACAAGGTTAAATGTTAATGGATTGAGCGAAAATGCAATGGATTTTTAAGAAACGCTTAGAAAGCCGGTTAAAATTACCCCCCCTTTCCTTTTAATCTTTCCTGATTACTGCGGACAATGCCGTTTGAAATGAAAAAAGCCAAGCCCTGTAACATACAGAACCCAGCTGATAGCAACCATCTGAACAGATTTTAATGAATACTCAAGATTTAAAGGATTCTTACCTTCAAATTCGAGTTTTCAGACGACCTCCCGTTTCGGCAACCAAATCTGCCGTAGGTCGGATTCTTGAATCCGACATCTCCATCTGCAACAATGTGTAAAGAAAACAGAAGCATTAAATATTTGTCGGATACAAGTATCCAACCTACACATTACACAGCAATGACGCCGCAACTGATTTTATTCCGCAACGGAAAGACAAAAAAGGCCGTCTGAAAACCTTGAATCAGGTTTTCAGACGACCTTTCATTCCGGCAGATTGATGAGATCAATCCATCAAGCCTGTTTCAACTTCGCATCGGCATCGCGCAACGCGGTGCGCAGACCTTCCTCGATAACGGGATGGTAGAACGGCATCTCCAGCATTTGCTCAACGGTCATCTTCATTTGATGCGCCCATGCCAACAGGTGTGCCAAATGTTCGGCGGCCGGGCCTAAGATTTCCGCGCCAATAAAGCGGCCGGTGGCTTTTTCGGCATACAGGCGCATATGGCCTTTGTTTACCAGCATCACGCGGCTGCGGCCTTGGTTTTTAAACGATACTTCGCCGATGACAAATTCGTCGGGTTGGTATTGCGCGGCAACTTGCGCGTATTTCAAACCGACAAAGCCGATTTGCGGATTGGTAAACACCACTCCGATGGTGCTGCGGCGCAAACCGCCGCCGATATTCGGGTAGCGGCCCGCATTGTCGCCGGCAATCTTGCCTTGGTCGGCAGCTTCGTGCAGCAGAGGCAGTTGATTGGACGCGTCGCCCGCGATGAAGATATGCGGAATACTGGTCTGCATGGTCAGCGGATCGGCAACGGGTACGCCGCGCGCATCTTTTTCGATATTGATATTTTCCAAACCGATATTGTCAACGTTCGGACGGCGGCCTACGGCTGCCAGCATATATTCGGCAACAAATACGCCTTTTTCGCCATTCTGCTCCCAATGGACTTCTACCTTGCCGTCCGCATCGAGTTTGACCTCGGTTTTAGCATCCAGATGCAGTTTCAATTCTTCGCCGAACACGGCTTTCGCCTCGTCTGAAACGACGGGGTCGGAAATACCGCCGATGATGCCGCCCAAGCCGAAAATTTCGACTTTCACGCCCAAACGGTGCAATGCCTGACCCAGTTCCAAACCGATAACGCCCGGTCCGAACACGGCAACGCTCTTGGGCAGCGTATCCCATGAGAAAACGTCGTCGTTGATAATCAAACGTTCACCCAAAGACTGCCACTGCGGCAGGATGACGGGACGCGAGCCGGTAGCAATCACGAAACTTTTTGCCGTGATTTGGGTATGGTCGTCGATTTGAACGGTATTCTCGTCGATAAATTTAGCCGAACCCATAATGCGCTTGTCGGCAGGCCATTCTTCCACATCGGCAACGACAAAGCCGACAAAACGGTCACGCTCGGATTTGACGCGCTGCATGACTTCTTCGCCGTTGACGACGATGCTGTCTTTATCCAAATGCACGCCGAACGGGTCGGTATGTAATGCGTGATGGCGCGCCTCTGCGGCAGCAATCAAGAGTTTGGAAGGCATACAGCCCACGCGCGCGCAGGTCGTGCCGAACACATTGTTTTCAATCAGGTAAACATTATCCGAATGTAAACGGGCATTGCGAAACGCGCCCATACCGGCAGTACCGCCGCCGATTACGACGACATCTGCTTGAATTTTTTTCATAATCTTTGTCCTTTTTTGTTGAGCGTCCGAAGCGGTATCAGCGTGAAGCGTATCAAGTTTTCAGACGACCTCCTTAACAAACTATCGATAATATAAAATCGATAGTCATTTTAAAAATCTCGATTTAAAACGATAATCTCAAATTCTACTTGTAAATATAGAGCTATTCAGAACGACCGTGTAGCGTATCGTCTGAATAACTCTATTTTTCTGTTCAGACGGTTTTATTCAAACCGTCTTTAGGGTTTGTCGACATTCAATTTTCCAAGTGGATTTTTGTTTCCAAAGCGGAAGATTCAAGGCGAAAACCGCAACAAGGTTGGACACCTTGTAAGGATTTCCAACGCAGAAGATGCCGCTTTGGAGATGAAAAGACACGGAAACTATTGAATATCGACAGACCCCATAGCATCAAGCAATTAGTTTTTAGCCAAGTAAGCTTCCAAATCTTCGCTACCACCGATGTATTTGCCGCCGATGAAGACTTGAGGAGCAGTCATCTTGCCAGTAATGGCACGAACGGAAGTAACGGTTGCATCTTTGCCCAATACGATTTCTTCGTAAGACAAACCTTTGTCTTGCAAAGCTTTTTTAGCTTTAGCACAGAATTGGCAACCAGGTTTGGTGAAGATGGCAACAGACTCTTGAGCTTTCCAGTCAGGAGCAATATATTTCAACATAGTGTCAGCGTCAGACACTTTGAAAGGATCGCCTGGTTCTTCAGG
>CAJZEA010000002.1:0-39432 GCA_915066515.1 uncultured Neisseria sp.
GGGCAGTATCAGCAAAACTCAAACGATCAGGATATCTTTGAAGATCTCTATTTCATGAAACCCAATGAGATAAATATATAGGAATGATGAGATAAATGGGAAGAAGTGGGATGATGGGGGATTAGGCGGGATGGAAAAAGTGAAAAAGAGTTGCAAATAGTGAAACAAAAAACGGACGGTTTTTTCTCGTCCGTTTTTTGTTGTCAGAGTCCTTTTTTGAGGGCGGCGATGGCGATGTCTAGGATTCGGCGTTCGGCGTCTGGTTGGGGTTGGTTGTTGCCGTTGATGGGGAGATAGGGGCGCGCGGGGAGGTTGGTTTTGTGGCCGCGGCCTGCTTGACCGCCGAGGTGGTGGATGGCGGCATATTTTTTGTTGCTGCCGATGCGGGCATAGTTGCTGCCGACCTGTGTGGTCAGGCTGGCGGCGAGTTGCCCGCTTTTTTGCAGGGTCTTGCCTCCCTCGTCTGCGGCGCGCCGGCTTTGTTTCCATCGCTGTCCGCCCCAACCTTCGGATTCGAAGTTTTCTTCGGTCATGGACAACAACTCGGTGGCGATGCCCCGCATCATGGCGCGGGTATTAGTGGCGTTGTTGAGCAGTGTACTTAAACCGTGGTCGAGCCGCTCTGCGTCTAATTTAATTTCAAGCATGGTCAGCCCCTCAATAATTCACGCACCCATGCCAACGATTCGGGGGTTAGGGCGTTTTTGAATCTGTCGTTACCCATCATAGTTTTTAGGGCAATGCGGGCGATGTCCGGATGGGTTACCTGTGCTTTGTCTACGGCGATTTGCGCCATGCGGGACAGCATTGATTTGCCTTGGTTGGCATTGAAGCCTGCATTTGGTGCGATAAATTTGTTATTGATACGGATGCCGGTACGCTGTGCGTAACGCTCCTCGCCGGTATAGGGATTTGAACCTATATCGACGGTAATGGTTTCAAGCGGCGGACGAGGTTGGACGCGCCCTTCTCCCGCACTGCGCGACAGGGGTTTGACGCGGCACCGACAGCGGAAATCAAGCGGCGGATATAAGGTATCCCAAACAGGGTCGTCTGCGGCATAGACACGGTTGTGCATCATACGGTGGGTTTCGCGGGTGCGGCTGTCGTTGATGGCGACGTACTGCCAATAAGGGTGCGTATCGATGGAGTCCATCATTTCGGCGTAGCGACCCGCCATGTAGGCTGACTGCATATTGGTCAGATAAATGGTTTTCAGGCGGTGGGGGCTGCTGAGCTGTACGCTTTGGGTTTCGCCTTCGGGATTTTTAACTTCCTGCCTGCCCCACCAGCCTTTGCGTTGCAAGACGGGAGCGAGTTCGCGGCTGAATTCTTCCAGCGTCCGCCCTTGTTCAGCGGCATCGACGACGGCGGAATAGATGTCGGAGAGTACATCCATTTTGGCGGTTTTGGCCACCGTGAAGGCAGTGGCGTGCGCGTCGTCCAACATATCCTGCCAATCCCAAGATACGGCAATGCCTTTTTGCTTTAGATAGGCGACGGCGGCTTCCGGCGTCATGCCGAAGACGGCTTTAATATCTTGGGGGTTCATGATTTAAGCTCCTGTACCACTTCAATCCTGCCGACCAAGTCGGAAAGGAAAATCAGGCGTGCCAACTCGTTTTGTAAGGCGGTATCGTCCATATTCGGATAGGCGGCGGACAGACGGTCAAGCAGGTTCTCGGCGGTTTCTCCCTGCCTTAATTCAGCCACTAGAACGGCAGTCAGCCGTTCGCCTTGTTTATTCAGGATGCCTGTATCGGGTGCAAGTCCGTCGATGACCAAACCTGCATCCGTCAAATCGAACTCGGCAAAATCAGCAGATCTACCCTCTTGGGTTGGTTGGACTTCGTCCGCCAAGTCGCCGTCCTCAAGGCCGTATGTGCGCTGCCAGTATTGGTTGGTGAACTTGGCACCGGCATCCACCATCATCTTATCTCTTTCGGCCCGCTCTTTTGTGCCGCTCTCCTCGTTTTCAAACAGCACGAATTTCGGCGCAGATACGTCTCCGAAATTAATCTCCACCACCCACTTTATCAACTGATTTAATGCCGCCTCAACAATACGGGTATCGCCGTCACGGATGTCGTCCGTTACCTCCAAACCAGCGGTCGCGCTGGCGTGGGTACTGTCTTTTTCGGTGGTTTGGTCTTGTCCGAGCAGAGCAATGCTGATTTCGGAGCGGCAATAACGGATGAGCTTGTCGTAGGCATCAATAGATGATGCCTTGCCGCTTGCCTCGTGGATTTCGACACTGGAATCGTTGGGGATGGTGCCGACGCTGTTGCCGATTAGAGCTTCGAGCGCGTCTAGCAGCTTGTCGGTATCCTGCGGGGTATTGGAACGCGGCTCTTTACCAATCAGCCAAGGCGCACCGTATTTCTCGGTGAACTGCATCCAAAATTTAAGGCCGCCGCGTTTGAAGGTGACCAGCCAAAAAACCAAGCCCAAATCGCCTAAGCCGTATGGGTTTAGATAATCTGCCTCATGTGTCGGGCAAAGAAACTTATAAGGCGGAGGAACGGTATCGGTCAGCCCGTTTTGGATGTAACGCAACTCGCCGTCGTCGTTGAAGGCGAACCACTCTTGCGGCTTGGCGATGATTTTGTCAGGCAGCCATGCAGAATCGGTACGCCAAATCAGCTCGATGGGCTGGTAGCCGTAAAAAACGGCGTTTAAAACGTCTTTAATCAGGCGGTAAACATCGGTTTCAGCCAGCCAGCTATCAATAAAATCCCGGACGTTTTGGGGCGTATCTTCGCCCTCAAGCCGCCATTCGAGGCGGGCGACGGCGGCTTTTCGGCGACGCACCAGCGAGCCGACCAAGGGGTCGCGCATCAGCTCGCGGTAAACGGAGATTTGCCTGCCCATTTTGCGCAAAACGGGGTCGGGATTAGGCAGCCAGCCGTTAAAACCGCTGAAAAACTGGCGGGAAACGGCGAGATGGGCAGATAAATCCTGCGGCTTGAAGGTCATGATGCCTTGACTGGTTTTGAGTTTGAGGTGGGGTTTGGGCATGATATGTACTCTTTAAATACCTTAATAACCTTTGGTTAATGCGCTTTTTCGGCGGATTCGGCGGCTGGCTACGCGTATCGGGCCGGTATTCAGCTCGCGGCTGGCGTAATGGGCAAGGACAAAGGCAATCGCCGCGTCGCCGTGGCGTTTTTTGCCGTCTTGACCTTTGGTGCGTACATCGGGGATGCGCGGCACGCCTCTGACCAGCTCGAAGGCGCGCAAGTCGGTCAGTATGTCTTCGTCTTTCGGGATTGCGTCCAACGTACCGTCTTCGAGAGCTGCTTTGAACGGCGCGGTATGGGTGCGGTACCAGTTTTCCGAGAGCATGACCGACTCACATACCTCCGCGCCAAATTCGTCGCGCATGGCTTCGGCGATTGATTGACCGTTGCCGCGCGCGTCCAATGCCGCTCCGCGCAGATTGGGTAAGCCGTGCAACAGGTGTTTCATGATTTGCTCTTGTTGAGCAAACGGCATATTGCCCAACTCCAACACGAACGGCGGCTTAAGGCTTAAATTAGTCTGCTGCAATAAAGGGACGATGACGGTACGGTCTCCGCTGCGGGCAAAGTCTTCACCTACAAAGGAAACCCGGGTTTTATCCAAACCGTCGAGCAGCGGTTGCAGGGTGTCGGCTATCCAGTCCGCTACTTCGGCGGCACGGCGCGGCTCGGGCAAGAGGCCGAACTCATCGCTTTGGTCGTATCTGATAACCAGCGTATAAGGACTCATACGGCTTTCGATTAAGGCACGGTTGAGCCATTTGCCGCCGCCGTTTTTGGGGATACAGTCCAACTCTTCGCTGGCATCTTCGCCGTAGAAATCACGGATTTCCTTGCACCACGCGGCTTCGCCGTCTGCCGTCCACTCTTTGCCCAAGCGAAGGCAGATGCGGCGGTAGAGGCCGTCTGAAACGGCCTCGTCGAAAGTAATACGGTGGATGGAGTACGGCTTTTTGCCCGCACGAATGTCGGTAATCAGCTCGTTGAAGGGATTATCCACGCCGTCATGGGTAGAGATGATGTGTACCTGCCCGCCCCACATCAGCAATGCCATTGCCGCTTTGAGCAGCTCTCCGAGCTGCTCGTGGAACGCCGCTTCATCGATGATGACGCGCCCCTGCTTACCGCGAAGGTTTGAGGGGCGGCTGGATAAGGCGGTAACGCGCCAGCCAGACGCGAAACGGATGACGAAGGCGAGGACGGATTTTTTGTCGTCACCCTCGACGAACACCTCCTCGGTCTCTTCGATTTCTCCCGCCGCCAAACCGTAGAATTTCGCCCAGTTGGCACAATCGCGGATAAACTCTAAAGCCATGTCTTTGTTGTAGCCTATGTACCATGCGTCCATGCCGCCCGATGAGGCGGCAAGTAAGGCGGTATCGGCAGCCTCGCCCCAGCTCAGACCGATGCGTCGGGATTTTTCGCAGAGTTTGACGGGAGAGTTATCGGCGCACCAACGCTGCTGGTAAGGCAGCAATGCCGATGGCGTGCGGTCTTCGGTTTTGGTCGTCATGATGCGATACCTAAAATCTGTTTGCGGATGGCTTCGGCAGCCGCGTCGGACAGCCCGCCTTTTTTTGCCTGCTTGGCCACGTTTTCGGCGGCGGCTTCGACTTTGGCTTTAACTTTTGCCTGATATTCCTTCAGGCGCGTACCGGCGGTAATCAGCCCGCTGATTTTGCGCGCGCCCTCGCTCATAATCCCGAAGCGGTCAAGCGCGTTTAACTCGTCTTCGGGCATCTCGCCAATCTGCACCAATGCCTCAAACAACTCTGTCTGCAACATCGCCATCAAGGCTTCGGAGCGGGTATCTCCCTCGTCTGCCGCACCTTCGGCAATCAGGCGTGCCGCTTCGGTGCTGTTTTTGATGGCGGTAAACCGACGCTGTACTTTTTGGCCGTACCGATGGGCGGCGGAGCGGCTGATTTCGTATCCCTGTTGCTGCAACCATTCGGATAATGCCTGATAGTCGGCGAAGCCGTTTTCGACGAGTTTCCGTTCGAACTCGTGGCGTACGGCTTCGGGGAGTTGGTCGATGACGCTGCGTTTTGCCATATCAGCTCCACACTTTTTCGGGGCGGGCGATACCGGCGCGGCACTCGACTGTGTATTCGGCAATATCGACACCCAAACTGGTCAGGTCGGCAAACCACAAGCCGTGCGGTGCTTTATTCAGCTCGACCATTTTGCGGTCGGCAAGGTAGTCGAGCTGCTGGCGCAGTTCGGTGGCGGTGGTCTGCGGGTAAATCGCGTTCATGATGTCCAGCAGAAAGGTCTCGCTGGTGGTGTGCGGGCGGGCTTTATTAAGGGTGTTGATGATGTTCCAACGCATCCCCTCGCGGCGTTGTTTGGCAATCAATTCTTGGCTAATCATTTCTTTACGCTTTCCATCTTGTATATTTCAGTGAGTTTTTCGGCAACATTGTCGAGCTTGGCTTCGAGGACGACCTGATTGCGGATGTAGTCTTCCCGCAAAACATAGGTCAGAGGCAGGCCGGCGTTAAATTCCGCCAGTTTGTTTTCCATGATTTCGACTTTGCCTTGCAGGCGTTCCTGCTGTTTTTGGCGTTCGTCCTGCTGCTCGCGGAATTGCGCCAGCAGCATTTTGCCGAAGGTAAAACAGATGCCGAGGAAGGAGAGAAGAAATCCGACCAACTGCCAAAATTCGATGTGTATAAAGGTTTTTTCCATTTTTAAGGCCATCCGTGTTCGAAATATTCTTGGCAAACGATGCAGCGGGTGCAGCCTTTGACTGCTTTTCGCCTTGCTTCCGGTATCGGGCTGCCGCAATCTTCGCAATGGCTCAGGCTGTCGGCACGTTCCGGTGTGTTTTGATGTTTCGCCAGGGACTCTTCCAAAAATATGGCTTCACGCTCTGATGCGCGGTCAGCAAAATCAGTCATTTTTCAGACGGCCTTTCGTGTACCAGTCCTGCCACCCGGAGACTTGGACTTCCAATTTTTGGCAGTATTCGCCGTAACGTACGGCATGGTTTAAGAGTTGTTCGGGTGAGCCGCCGGTCGGACGCTCGGGGCGTTCGTATTTGACCAGCAGCCCGGTAGATACAGGTGGCAAATCCACTATCGGTACGGTTTTAATCGGGGTATCCGAAGGCACGGTTGTAGAGTTGCAGGCTGTTAGAACCGATACCGTTAAAACCATTGCCGTCTTTTTTAATCGCGTCATGCGTTTGCTCCTGTAAAGTGTTTTTATTTTTATCCAGTTCGCTCAGGGCGGATGCCAGCTCGATGCTTTGACGCTGCGCGAAGTCATGCCAACGCTTCGTTTCCGCCTGCGCTTTTTTAAGCTCGTCGGCGTATTGTTTGGCTGCCGCCATTGATGAGTTTTGGTAGGCGGTAATCAGGGCGGTTTGCTTGGCATCGGCTTTGTCGGCAGCATAGTGATAGCCGCTTAGCCAGATGCCCAAAACAATCAATGTACGCCATGCCAATGCCGATTTGTTTTTGTACAAAAAATCAATCATTGCCGCTCCATTCTTCCGGATTCGCGGATTTTTTGATTTCCGCCAACTGCGGTACGGCGGCAATACCGCGTTTGATTAAGGCGTAGCCGCCGACCATTGCGCCGTATGCCCACCAAAGCCATTCGGGGGCATCTGGCGAGAGCGAGAATTTATAGGTCATCGCTGCAGCGGCAACGTTTGCCCATAATTTGGTATGGCTGATTTTTCCGGTTGCGGGATTGGAGACTAAACCGCCCAGCCATCGGAAAAAGCCGGTCATTTTTGACGGTTTTTCTTCGCGGCGCGTTTCGCTGCCGCTACCCCGCTTGGACGGTGAGGCATCGTCCGGCATCCCTGAGAAGGTATAGCTGAACGAATGCCCAGATCGACGCTGAAACTGGGAGACATCACGGCGGCCATTAGGGCGAGTAAAGACTTTTTTGACATGATTGCTCCTTTTTTAATCAATGTTGTCCGCTGATGCGTGAATCAGGTTTTGCGCCACACGGCGTACCCAGCCTTTGCCGAAAGACGTGAACGTACCAAGCTTGGTATAAAAGACCAGACGCTCGGCGTTGAACCGCAATAAAAGGTCGTTTTCGGGGAGGGAATTGATGGCTTTGAGGCTGATTTCGCCGATGATGCCGTCGTCCGGCACACCTGCAGCGCGTTGGAGCATACGGGCGGCATTGCCGTAACCGTGGTTGACGCAGGCATCAAAAAATTGGAAAGCGACCGCTTCGGGCATTTGGTCTGCGTGGTAACGCTCCCAAAACGCCTTTCGGTAAATGCCGATAGCCTGCTCGCGGGTCATGGCACGCATAGAACCGGTAAAGCCGTTTGCCTGCGCGGTACGCTTGGTGATGCCCCAGTTGGTTTCGCCGCCGGGGTCTTTGGGATGGTTGACGTAACCGCCCTCATGGGAGAGGACGCGGTTGATGAATTGGTTGAATTTGTCTGACATGGAAAAATCCCTGTATTGAGGTTGAAATCAATACAGGGATTTTAGAAAAGGTCGTTTGAATGGGCTTTTAAAGGGGGTTAAAACTCAAGTTTCAACTAATCTGATTAAATAAACTCAAGTTGTATGAGATTACAAATGTTATTCAATTTATTCAGCTTTTGCTGTCAAAACCACGCTCGGTAAATTGGTAACGGTAGCTTTATAAACCACCCCGCCGCGTACCCATTCTCGGGTTGGGTCTTTTTTCGCATTATGGTTGTCAATCGCTATTTTGATTTGGTCGCCGGTATCACGCAGCAGTGTGCGGTCTTCTGGGGCGGTTGCCGCAATCAATGCTGCGGCAGCTTTGGACAGTTTTCCCGCTTTTTGAGGCACTGCATCTGTGTTCCAGACCACTCGGACGGCAGTGATTTTGTCAGCTTTATCGGTATCAACGGTTAATGTGAGGCCGTCTGAAAAATCATGCAGCAGATTCTTCCCTTCTGCATTATCGGTTGGGGATACATGTTCAGGCAGGGATAGCCCAGTTTTTTGGTCGGCAAGCCCTTTATTGGCTGCTGCTTGATATTCGGCATAGCTTGCCGACATGGTTTTCAATTCGGATTGAACTTGCTCTTGAGGCTGGGCAGGTGCCGGTTGCTCTTCAGATTGGCCGCTACACGCAGATAAAGCACAGGTAGCGGCAATTAATAAAGCGAGTATTTTCATTCTATTTCCCTTTTTGATTGTGGCTAGTTCAGGTCTTTTGAAATCTGAACCACTTGGCCAATAACCTGTATGTCCGGATGGTCTGACAACATCAACGGCATGGGTGGATAGGTTGAATTGTCAGAAATCAAGAGCAGGCTGCCGTCGATTTGGCGTTGGGCTCGCTTTACCCATAACACGTCGCCGCTGCGGATGACGTAGATATGGCCGTCGCGCGGATTGGTTTTGGAGGTATCAACCAGCAGCGTGTCTTTGCTGCTGATGGTCGGCTCCATGCTGTCTCCTTTGGCTGTAACGATATTGAGGTCTTGCTCATGCAAGCCGCGCTGGAGCAGCCATTCTCTTCTAAACGCCAGATGATTGGCGGGGTCGGTTACACCGTAGGCAGTCGTGCCGTTGCCCGCAGATACTTCTACATCGAACATGGGGATATAGGCGTAATCGTCTGACAATGCCGTCAAACTAGAAATATTCCTTTTACTATTCTTTTTTCCAGAAATCAGCCAGTTTGCATCAACATCAAATTTGCTCAATATTTTTTCCACCATATCAAATGGTGGACGCTGTTTTCCGCTTAAAACATCATTTACCCTAGATACTTTTTCATCTATCAAATCGGCAAATTCGGCGATAGTCAGCTCTTCTTTCGCAAGAAGTTCACGAATATTTCCAGTAAAAATCAAACTCATAGAATTAATCCTTAAAAATAAACTAGAAATAATCTTGCTAGCTAGAAATATTCCTATTATACTTGCATCAAGTTTGATACAAGATTGTTTAAAGATTTAAACAATCAGGATTTTAACACGAGAACCAAACAGGAGATATTCCGTGAAAGCAGAAAAAATAAAAGCAGGTTTCCGAGAGCGCGGCGAAACGATGAAGGATTGGTGCATGGCGCGTGGCTATGACCCGACGTACGTGTCCCGCATTCTGAACGGAACCGTCAAGGCAAATCGGGGGAAGGCGCATCAAATCGCGCTGGAACTCGGGCTTAAGTCCAAACAAGACGCAGCGTAGGAGTCGATATGGCAGAAAGTAAAAGGGTACAGCGACTATTGAGGGTCTTTATCGCACTTGATGAACATCCAATTATCGGCCTGAGTAATAAAGATTTATCGGTTGGGCTGGGGATGACACCAACCCAAATCAGTAGGGATCTCGATGATTTGATTGCTTCTGGGTTGGTGGTTAGATTGGATAACGGAAACTACGCCTACGGCATCAAAACCCTGCAAATCGCAGAGCGATTTAGAAAACAGCAAGAGCGGTTAAATGCGCGCTTGCAAGAATTGGAAAACCGAATTCACTAAATGCGACGACGTCGTCGCATTTGAGGAGCAAAAGAAATGGCAACAGAAATTTTAGGACATACGGTCGGCGCAACGGCAAACGAACTGGCTATCCACAGTATGGAGGTTATGGACAAGTTTTCGAACGGAGAGGCCTACAACGAGACGGTATGGATTGAGCGCGGACGATTTGCGGTACGCCAAACGATGGAAGGGATGTTTGAGCTGGGGCGCGCGCTGATCATCATCAAAGAGCATACGCCGCATGGGCGTTTTGCCGAAATCGCTGAAAAAGAATTCGGCCTCGGACGGCGGGAATCTCAAAGATTGATGAATGCCACCCTCCGATTTATCGACCCGAAAATGAAACAGGTGCAGCCTAAGCTGATGACGTTGGGCAAATCCAAACTGCTCGAGCTGCTGGTTGAAGACGACGACACTTTGTTGGAGCTTGCCGAAGGCGGTGAGGTCAACGGCAACACTTTTGACGATGTTGACCGTATGACGGTCAAGGAGCTGCGCGTCGCCCTGCGCGAAAGCCGCGAAACGGCGGAGGCAAAAGACAAGGTGATTGCCGATAAAAATAAAAAGGTCGATGAGCTGACGGAAAAGCTGTCGAAAAAGCAGACGGGTGTCAAAGAGCCTAAACCTGCGGATGTGGGCATCGAACTAACGATGCAGCTTGGCAGCTTGGAAGTCGGTATCCGCTCGCAAATCAGCCGATTGCGCGAGATGTTTGAACAGATGGCGGCTCACGGCGAGGCGCATGGATTTGACCACCGCGCGAAGATGGTCGGCACGCTCAATCAAATTATTTTGGACTGCGAGCAACTGCGCGAAAGCTATGCCCTACCGACCGAAGCACCGACAGACAATGTGCCGGAATGGTTGGGCGGTGAAACGGGAGAAGGCGATGAATCCGGCAATGATTGAGCGTCTTAAGGCAGTCGAGAATCAGGCGGAAGCAATGGGACGCGGCGCACGCTCTGCATATCTTAAGCAGCAGGCGCAGGAATTGGGCATCAGCCTTGCCACGCTATACCGCAAGCTGGAGGCGGTCAGCGTCAAGCCGACGCGCAAACGGCGCAGCGATGCAGGCAAGACGGAACTTAAACCGGAAGAAGCCAAATTGATTTCGGCGGTTTTGGTGGAGGCGATGAGGCGCAACGGCAAGCGGTTGATGTCGGTGCGGCAGGCGGTGGAAATGCTGCGCGCCAACGGAAAAATCGAGGCGGCGCGGATTGATGAGGAAACCGGGGAAGTCATCCCCCTATCTGAAAACACCATTACCCGGGCTTTACGAGAGTACAAGCTGCATCCCGACCAATTACTTCAGCCCGAACCAGTCAGCCGGATGAAATCAGAGCATCCGAACCATTGTTGGCAAATCGACCCGAGTTTGTGCGTTTTGTATTACCTGCCCCGTCAGGGCAAGGATACGGGGCTGCGGGTCATGAAGGAAGAGGAGTTTTATAAAAACAAGCCGAAAAACGTCGTCAAAATCGAAAACGACCGTGTCTGGCGGTATACGGGGACAGACCATGCCTCCGGCACGATTGCGGTGCGTTATTACTTCGGCGGTGAAACCAGTGCGAACCTCTGCGACTTTTTCATCTACATGATGCAGCAAAAGGCAGACTCGCTAAAAGACCCATTTCGCGGCGTACCGCGCATGGTCATGCTTGACCCTGGCAGCGCGAATACTTCGGCAGCTTTTAAAAATTTGTGCAAGTCGTTGGATGTGCATGTGCAAATCAACAAGCCAGGCAATCCGCGTGCCAAAGGGCAAGTGGAAAAAGCCAACGATATTGTCGAAACGGCATTTGAGAGCGGGTTGCGCTTTACCGAGGTGCACGACATCGACCAGCTCAATGCTTTATCGGAACGCTGGATGCGTTACTACAACGGTACGCAAAAGCACAGCCGCCACGGCATGACCCGCTATCAGGCCTGGAACAAAATCAAACCCGAGCAGCTCATCCTGCCGCCGCCTGCGGATTATTGCCGAGAGCTTGCCATCAGCGCGCCGAAAGAGGCGAAAGTCTCGGCGGATTTGGAAATCCGCTTCGGCGGACGGGTATATAGCGTGAAAGGCATCAAGGGGATTTTGGTCGGTCAGAAGGTTTTGGTCGGTAAGAACCCTTGGGAGGTAAACGGGGCGCGGGTCGCCACTTATGACGCGGAGGGTAACGAGGTTTGGGTATCCGTACCCGAAGTAGTTTTTGACGAGATGGGCTTCAGGGCTGACGCCGCGGTCATCGGGGCGGAATACAAAGCCCCTGCCGATACGGACGCGCAGCATCATCGAAAAGAGCTGGACAAGCTGGCGATGGGTGCGGAAACGCTGGAGGCGGCAGCCGCCAAACGCAAAGGCAAAGCAGTCCCATTCGGCGGCGAAATCGACCCGTACAAACATCAGGAAGATACACTCGCCGCGCGAAATACGCTCTTTATGCCCAAACAGGGACAGCAGATGGCGTACAACCGGATGGAAGTCTCTGAGCAGGTATTGAGCAAGGTCGAAATCGCCAAACGCTTAAAACCCCGCGTCGAGGCAGACGGCGGCGACTGGAAACAGGCGATGGCGGTCATCCTCAAACACTACCCGGAAGGCGTGGTCGAGAGCAAATTGGACGAGGTTTACGACAGGCTCAAGACGATGGGTCGTCTGAAACTGCATAAAACCGGTTAGGCAAATGCGACGACGTCGTCGCATTTGAAAAAAAGGGAAAGCATGAAACAGACCTTTAAGCAAATCGGCAAATCCTATGCCGCCGCGGCAGCCGAAATCGGATGCAGCAAGCCGATGCTGGTGGCGGTAGTCAATCACGGGCAATGGCCGAAAAAAAACGCAGCCGAGCTGCGAAGGAAATTGAAACAATTTTTTGAAACGAATGGTGCGGAAATCCCAGCGAGCCTGAGAAACGAGCCGGAAGCCGCACCTGCCCAAGCAACTTACGAAGACAAGGACAATGAGATGTTACTACGAAAAGCAACTTTAAACCAAGCGGCAAAACAACATTTTAGCCTATTCCGCGATCCGTTTAACGACGAAATCCAGTCTGCGGACGATGTGTATATGACGCCGGATGTGCGCTATGTGCGCGAGGCAATGTTTCAGACGGCCTGCCACGGCGGTTTTGTGGCGGTGGTCGGTGAAAGCGGCGCGGGTAAATCCACACTGCGAGAAGACCTGCAAGACCGTATCAACCGCGAAGGCCGACAAATCATCCTGATCGAACCTTATGTCTTGGCAATGGAGGACAACGACCAAAAAGGCAAAACGCTTAAGGCAGTACATATTGCCGAGGCCATTTTGGAGGCAGTATCGCCGGGAACCAGCCCTAAACGCAGTCCGGAAGCACGTTTCCGCCAAATCCACCGCGCTTTGTCGGAAAGCGCGAAAGCAGGCAACAAACACCTGCTCTTGATCGAAGAGGCGCACGGCCTGCCGCTGCCAACCCTGAAACACCTGAAACGCTTTTTTGAGCTGAAAAACGGGTTTGAACGCCTGCTCGGGATTGTCTTAATCGGTCAGACGGAGTTGGCACAAAAACTCAGCGAAAACAATCCTGCGGTGCGCGAGGTGGTGCAACGCTGCGAAGTGGTTACGCTCTTGCCGCTGACCGACGGCAAGCTCGAAGGCTATCTCAAGCACAAATTTGACCGCGTCAATGCGGACATGGCAAAGATTTTAGACCAGAGTGCGATTGATGCAGTTGCCGAGCGTCTGACAGTCAAAAGCCGCACGAGCAAGGGATTAGAAACCAACAGCCTACTCTATCCGCTGGCGGTCAACAACTTGGTGGCGGCAGCGATGAATCAGGCGGCGGAGCTTGGTTTTGAGATGGTTGACGGCGATGTGGTACGGGGGGTGTGAGATGGATAACAAATTCGGAAAATTTATTGACCCCAATCACTTGCTGCTCCCACTTAGAAAACAGGTAGCTACCGGGAAAGTCGGCAGCACGGAATACACGATGGAAATCTCTGTGGGATGTGAGCCGATGGTCGTCAGTAAAGCTACTGGGAAGCGGTTTGTATTGACTTGGCAGGACATAGTGGAGTTAGCCGTTCTGGCCGGAATCAACGAATCGGAAGAGTCTGAAAAATAAAGGGGAAATCATGAAAAAAGATGAAATCGAATTTGCCATTGTAATTGTGCTGCTGTCCATCGTCGTGGCCATACAGGCAATGCTGACCGAACCTTGCCGCCAAAAACAGCCTATGCAGATCAACGTCTATGACAGGGGGCAGTACAAATGAGGGGTTTATGGATATTAACCGTCATGTTGGCCTCCTGCCAGCCGGTCGCGGCAACAGCAGAACAAAGGGATGCTCTGGAAGCCGATAAAAACTGGGAAGCAGTTTATGGCGGAATGAGCGAGACAGACAAAATAACAGGCGTGGTTTTGGAACCCGCGGGAGAAGAAAAATGAACAGGGATTACAGCAAAATAAAAGTATCAGTTTGGCGGGAGAAAGGCGGTCATCTTGCCGCCGAACTGACAACGGTATCGGGTCAGTTTGTGATGATGTATGTGTCGTCTCAACTATCGGATGAAGTTGAGGATGTGGTTCAGACGGCATTGCGGTGCTTGAGCCGTAAGGATTTGGAGGCGGCGCGATGACAATTTATCTAAATATCGCCCGCGACGGCATTATCAAGATTACTCAGGATGCTGCTTTGGGTAACCAAGAAGGCGATACAGATTACCTGAGTAAAGAGCTGAATGAGGGCTGTACGCTTGAAGAAGTTTATGCGGTTGTCGCCGCAAATACATCTTGGAAAAACGGGTTGTTTTATTTCCCTCCGGTGGATGTAGAAGATGGTGATCGGGCATGTGATGCAGCTATTGATTTTTCCGACTTGGTTTACTGCAGCCTTAAAAGTCTGATGGAGGCGAGAACATGAAAGTACGCTGCCCTACCTGCGGTGCGGTGATGAGCTTGGATGTATTAATCGCCCATGACGATGCCCGCGAAGCCCTGATTGCCCTGACCGGCATTTCAGACGACCTTTTTAAGGCGGTATTGCGGTATCTGACGCTTTTTCGCCCCGCCGAAAAGGATTTAAGTTTTAACCGGGTTTCAAAGCTTGTCGGCGAGATTGCGCCGATGATACGGGACGGCAAGATTGTCCGTAACCGAAAAACGTACCCGGCCCCGCGCGAGGCTTGGATTTGGGCGGCAACACGATGCCTTGAAGCACGGGATGCGGGAAAGCTGACACCGCCGCTGACCAGCCACGGTTATTTATTGGAAAACATTACGTTTTGGTCGCCTGAAAAGACGGCGGGAACGGCGGTTTTGCCCTCTCCCCAACCCTCTCCCGCGGGAGAGGTGGCAAACACCAAATTGAGGAGCGGGTTGGGCGGTTTGATGGAGTGGTCAAATGGAGGCAAACAATAGCTGGCTGAAAAAATCAATCGCGCAGGGTTTTATGATGCTCGCCGCCCTAAACCTCAAAGGCCGCCCTGCCTCGGCGGATTTGACGGCAGTCGCCGAACTGTGGTTGGGCATACTGAGCGGACGATCGTGGCAACCGGAACAGGATGGAATCAGGATACAGGCAGCCTTTAGGGCTATCGCGGCATCCTCGTCAGAGTGGCCAAACCCTGCCGACCTTATCAAACACCTGCCGCCGCCCGAAATCAGGATGGTGCCGAAGCTGGAAAAGAAGCACCGTCCGACCGAATACGGCAAGGCGCAGGCCGCCAAACTCAAACAGACACTCAGCCTGCTGGAAAGCTCCCCTTGCATGAACAGGGATTGGATACACGGGCCACGCCACCGGTCGGTGGATGAGTGTAAAAGGATTAATGCCGCAAGGCAGAAAGGTAAATAAAAAAATGGAAAATGGAATTTGGCCGAGTAACCCGCGCATATCAGACTTAATCAGTCGATTGGAAGACTTGAAGGCAGAGCATGGCAACTTGCCAGTAACTCACGAACCTCTGCGGGGTGGAGTTGTGTATGCAGATGTAAGTGAATTTAAAGTTGCCTATGTTAGACCTAAAGAAAAACGTGAACGAACATGGTCTTACCGTATCGGAGCAGCCCAAGAAGGCGATTTGAAGGTAGTGAAATTTTAAAGGAAAAAAGATGAATATTGATAAAACCCAATACAAACAGGATGCCAAAGGCAATCTCGTGCCTCTGGCCAATATTAAAGAAATCGACCTACTGCGTGACGAGCTGGTGCTGGAAATTGCTGCCAAAGCGCGCGCGGTGCAGGATGACTTAATCACTTTCAAACGCGAGGCGATGGACGATATTGCCGCGTTTGTGCAGCTGAGTGCCGACCGCTACGACGTAAATGTCGGCGGCAAGAAAGGCAATATCAGCCTGCACAGCTTCGACGGCGCGTACCGCGTCAACCTTGCCATGCAGGACACGCTGGTATTTGACGAGGGATTGATTGCCGCCAAAGCCTTGATTGATGAATGTATCAACGAATGGACGGAAGGCAGCCGCACGGAATTGAAAACACTGATTAACGCGGCGTTTCAGGTGGACAAAGAAGGCAATATCAGCACCGCCCGCGTACTCGGACTGCGCCGCCTGCAAATCACGGATGAAAAATGGCAACGGGCGATGGATGCGCTCTCCGACAGTTTGCAGGTGCATATCAGCAAGCCGTTTGTGCGGGTGTATCAGCGCGGCGAGGATGGGGAGTATCAGTTGATGAATTTGGATGTGGCGAAGGTGTGAACATGGCGACGGTAAATATCCTCATCAGCGATCAGTCGGGCGGCCTGTTTGTCAAGCTGACTTCGGACGAACCGATGCCGAAGGATGACGAAGACGGTGGCAGCATTGCCCAAAGTGCAGGCCTTTTGTGTCTGGCCATCCTTAACCGAGAAATTCGACAGGTAACCGGCAAAGAGCTGGAGTTAGTCAATATCTAATAAACCGCGCGGCACGGTCTGCCGCATTTAAACCTAAATAGGAGTCAAAAAGTGAATAAATCTGAATTAATCCAAGCCATCGCCGATGAGGCGGAATTGAACAAACGCGATGCGGCGGAATTTGTCGATGCGTTTGTCAGCGTGGTAACGCAGACGCTGAAGGACGGCAAAGACGTTACGTTGGTCGGCTTCGGCTCGTTCCACACCGCCCAATCTGCCGAGCGTAAAGGCCGTAATCCGAAAACGGGCGAACCGCTGATCATCGCAGCACGAAAAACGCCTAAATTCCGTGCAGGTAAGGCTTTGAAAGACGCGGTGAACCGTTAAAGCCGCTGATGTTTAAAAGGTCGTCTGAAGAGATTCAGGCGACCTTTTTTGCGTCCTTCCGTTTTAGTTGCACTGCGCAAAAATCCCGAATAGAATATCATTATTTATTGATTTTCTTGAAAAAAGTGAAACGATGTTTCACTTTTTTGAGGTTCTTAGGGGGCTGGAAATGGAAACCCGTGCTCAGAAAAAAACAGCGGTTGATACGGCTCATCCATGTGGCTAAAACCCAGTTGATGATGGACGATGGCGAATACCGCGCGCTGCTCGCCAACCTGTCATGCGGCAAGACAAGCAGTACCAAACTGTCGGTTGAAGAGCTGGAGCTTGCCGTACGGGCGATGAAGATGCGGGGTTTTGTGGTTACCACAAAAGCGCAGGCGACATCAAGCAAGCCTGATTTGCCGGTGCATATGCCAAACCGCATGATGGAGGCGCAGGTCAAAAAGATACGTGCGCTTTGGTTGGAGCTGCACCATTTGGGCGCGGTGCGAAGCCCGTCTGAATTGAGCCTGGCTCGATTTGTCAAACGCATGACGGGCATAGATTATCATGGATGGTTAGGAACTGATGACGCGATACGGGTCATCGAGCATTTGAAGAAGTGGAAAGTGAGGGTGGAAAATGGCGGACAACAGAGTGCCTGAGCTGGTGGCGGATTTGGAAGACCAGGCGGTCGCCTGCTTGATGTCGGTATTGCCGATGGAGCGGCAGCAGGCGGTCGAGGTATCTAAAAAGCTGTCTCATCATCTGACCAGCAACTGGGGCGGGCAGTTGATTTATTTCCCTAAAAACCTTTTGGGCAGGGTATCCGAGCGAGACCTGAAGATTTATAAGGAGTTTAACGGCAAGAATCATGTGGAGCTTGCCCGCAAATATGATTTGACCGTCCAACATATCTACCGCATCGTCAAGGAGGTCGGGATGGCGGAGCGGGCAAAAAATCAGGGAGATTTGTTTGTGTGATTACCCGATTTATTCAAGATAGCGGTCAGGATTCGTCCTGACCGCTTTTTTAGCGCATTTGTCGGCTTGGATAAGGGTTTGCCTATCCCAGTGGGTAAACGCGCTAAAAACGCAATTTTAACGCCTTTTTGAACAATCATTCTTTAAGCCGCATTAAAAGCGGTTTCAGGCGGCCTTTGTCACAATAGCCTCATCCATCCGATGAGGCTTTTTTATGTCTTACGAAATTTTCCGTGCAGGAACGCGCACCGATGCAAACGGCAATACGGTAACGATTACCGAGGCCGACCTTGCCGCCGCTTCCCAAGCATATGACCCGAAGGTGCATGAGGCTCCTATTGTGGTCGGGCATCCCAAGGCAGATGCACCCGCCTACGGCTGGGTCAAGTCGCTTAGTGTGAAAAACGGTGTGCTGACGGCGGACTTTGCCCAAGTCGATGAGGGCTTTGCGGATTTGGTTAAAGCCGGACGATATAAAAAAGTGTCAGCGAGTTTTTATCCGCCAACCAGTCCGAACAATCCTAAACCGGGCATTTGGACGCTGCGCCATGTCGGCTTTTTGGGCGCGCAACCGCCCGCCGTCAAAGGTTTGTCTGCCATCAGTTTTGCCGAGGGCGAAGTTTATGTCGAGTTTGCCGAAGACGCACATCTTCAGACAGCCTCGTTATTAAGCCGTTTCCGAGACTGGTTTATCGGCCGTTTCGGCCTGGAAGAAGCCGATAAAGTACTGCCTGACTGGCAAATTGAGGCAATTAAAGAATTGGCTACTACCGTGCCTCAAACCCATGCGCCTGCCGAATTTACCGAATCACCCCCACCCCCAGAAAACCATGAAAACAAGGAGACCCCTATGTCGTTGGAACAAGAGCTTGCTGCCGAAAAGGCCGCCCGCGAAGCTGCCGAGAAGGAGGCCGCCGAATCGAAGGCGGAATTGAAAAAGCTGCAAGACGAGCAGCATACCGCCCTGCGCGATGGTGCGCATGAGCAGAATGCCGAATTTGCCGAAGGCTTGGTTAAAGAAGGTCGTCTGAAACCTGCCGACAAGGATTTGGTCGTCAAGGTTTTGGATTTTGCCGAATACCCTGATGACGTAACCGCCGACTTCGGTGAAGGCAGTAAGAAGCAGCCTTTGTCTGCCGCGCTGCGTGCGTTTTTTACCGCTGTCCTGCCTAAGCAGATTCAGGGCGGCGAGATGGCTAAAGGTGAAACGCCGTCGGGATTGGCGGCAGACTTTGCCGAAGCGTCGGACCCGGAAGCCTTGAGCCATCACCAACGTGCATTGGCATTGGCGGCGAAGGAAGGTATCCCTTACGAAGAGGCTGCCCGCCGTACTATTGCTTAAATCATCAACCCGTCAAATGCGACGACGTCGTCGCATTTGACCTAAAAAAGGATAAAACATGAGTGCATCTCATTTGCGCGGTCTGCGCGGCCAGCTTGATCCGGTTTTGACCAATCTCGCACTGGGCTACAAGCAGGCGGATTTCATCGCCGAGAAAATCTTTCCGGTGGTGTTTACTGAAAAAGAAGGCGTGCGTGTGCCGGTGTTCGGCAAGGGTTCGTTTGTCGAGTATCAGACCGAACGTGCGGTCGGTGCGGCATCGAATGTGATTACGCTGGACTCGCCAAACTTTATGCCGGTCGTGTTGGAAGAGCATGATTTGGCGGCAGGCGTGGATTACCGCGAACAAGCGGAATCCATGTACGACGAGCGCGCCAAGGCAACACGCCGCGCGGTCAAGGGCGTGCAGCTGCGTCAGGAAATCGAGACTGCCTCCCTCCTGCAAAACAAATCGGCTTATCAGTCAGGTTTCAGCAAAGATTTGGCCTCCACCCAAAAATGGAGCGATAAAAACTCTGATCCGTTGGCAGACATCGAAACCGCCCGCGAAACGGTTCGCGCCGGCTGCGGCGTACGCCCGTCGGTGCTGGTAGTTGGTGCAAGCGTGTTGGCAGCACTGAAACGCCACGAGAAGCTCATCGGCGCGCTGGGTGCGAATGAACGCAAGTCCCTGCTCACGGTCGAGCAGCTGAAAAACCTGCTGGAGCTGGACGACATCATCGTCGGCGAGGCGGTATCTACGCCTGCCGCCAATAAGGCCACCCAAGATATTTGGGGCAAATTCGCCAGCCTGATTGTGCGTCCGAATATGGCTTCCGGTGGCAATGACGAGGGTGAGCCGAGCTTCGGTTATACCTTCCGCCGTCGCGGTATGCCAGTAGTCGACCGCTACGAAGAGGTCGGCGGCAAGGTGGAATACGCGCGCTATACCGACATCCGCAAAGCGGCGGTGGTCGGCGGTGCATGCGGTTTCTTGTTTGAAAACGCGGTTGCTTGATAAGTAAAAGGTCGTCTGAAAGGCTTCAGACGACCTGTGGAGAGAAAAAATGACTTTATTTTTAAAGCGTGAAGATTTGGTTGCGCGTATTGCCGACACTCGATACCACCGTGTCGAGGGTACGACTGCTACCGTGTGTACTGTGATTTTGCATTCCGGTTTTGTGGTCATCGGCAAGTCTGCCTGTATTACTCCCGACATCTTTGATGAGGCAAAAGGCCGTGAATTTGCCTATGAGGATGCCCTCAAAAATTTGTTAGACCTCGAAGCGTACCGCGTCAAAGAAAATGCGCATGACGCGCAGGAAAAGGAGTCTTAAATGGCACAAACAAAACAAGTGGTCTTGGTAACCACGGTCAAAACATCAGGCAAGGTGGTCAAAAACCGCTTTGTGGATTTTGCAGGCAAACAGGCCACCACCGGTGTGAAAGTGCTGGGTACTGCTACTTTGGATGCGGATGCGGGCGAAATGTTGGCCGTTGATGTATTGGGTATCGCCTTGGTTGAGGCAGGCGGCACGATTGCCGTGGGCGATGAAGTAGCAGCCGATGCGCAAGGCGCGGCAGTCAAGGCGGCAGGTAATGCCAAGATTGCCGGTACGGCGCGCTCTGCGGCAACTGCGGCGGGCGAAGTCATCCAAGTATTCTTGAAAGGCTGATCATGGCTAAAGTTTATATCGCAAACACTCCGTTGATTTTGGAAAACACCCAAGGCAACCAATTTCGCGTCGAAGCCGGCGAAGTGGTCGAATTAACGCCGGAACAGTACGAATCAGTCGCGGCACACGTTACCCCGACACTGACAACCGGCGAAGAACTGGATGCGCAACAAAATGACACCCCACCGTCCGAAGATACGCCGTCAGATGATGCAGGTACTGCGGGCGAAGTTGAAAAGCCGAAACGCGGTAAAAAACCGGCAGCAGCCGAAGAGGCGGAGTAAGCCATGTATATCGGCGCGGATGATTTGACGGCTGCGATGGGCAAAATGGAGTTGGTGCAACTGACCAACGACAATGCGCGCGGGACGGAACCCGACGCTCAGGTCATTGATGCGGCAGTGCGTTATGCCTGCGATTTGGTGGACGGATACCTGCGTGGCAGATATGTGCTGCCTTTGGCGGAAACGCCGACGGTGTTGCAGCCTTTATGCATCAACATTGCCCGCCATTTTTTGCACAGCCGCCGAATCAACCGCGCCGACTTTCCGAAACCGCTGGAAACCGCCTACAACACGACGATTAAAACACTTGAGTCTATCCGCGACGGCAAAATCCATATCGGTATCGCCACATTGGACAAGCCGTCGCAACCTGAGCCGGGCGCATATCACGTCCGAGTGCGCGACAAAATGGATTTGGGAGGCTACTGATGAGCGCGACACGTCCGATTATTGATGCGGTAGTAGAGCATTTGCAGGCAGCTATCCCGTGGGTCAGCGTTGAGGCTTTCCCCGAGCGTCCGTCCGAATACCAATTTATCCATCCCGTCGGGGCAATCTTGGTCGGCTACGGCGGCAGTAAATTTGGCGATATTGAGCAGCTCGGTCGTATTGCGCAGCAGCGTGATGTCAGGCTGATGCTGACCATCTTTGGCAGCAGCCTTAATGCGGATGACGGCACTTTGGCCATCTTGGATGAGACACGTCTTGCTATGGTTGGTTTCGCACCACCGAACTGCCAGCCCTGCCACCTTATCAGCGAGGAGTTTTTGGCCGAGGATGCGGGTGCATGGCAGTATCAGCTGGTTTTGCAGACCGAAACCCAGCAGGTCGAAGTCTGCCGCAAAGAAAACCGCCCGCTTTTCATCGCTGCCCACTATCGCCGCCCCGACCAAGACCTCAACCCCGATTTAAAACCTAAAAAATAGGAGTATCCATCATGGCAGCAGCCTACCATCACGGCACGGAGACCATCCGCATCGACGGCGGCTCCAATCCCGTCTATACCGTTGACGGCGCAATTACCGCTATCGTCGGCACTGCGCCGGTCGGTGCGGTCAACGAGCTGACTGTATGTCAAACGAAGAAAGACTTTGGCCAATTCGGCGGCGAGCTGACTGCTCAAGGCTTCACTCTGCCGGATGCCGCACACATTTGGACGCGCTACGGCAGCGGTGTCGCCTATGTTGTCAATGTTTGCGACCCCGCCAAGCATAAGACAACCGTCAGCAATGAAGTATTGACGGTTGATCCTGACACCTTGACGGCCAAAACTGCCAAGCCTGCTCTGCAAAGCGGCTACACACTGACGGACGGCGGCAATACGCTGACCGAAAACACGCACTACACCATCAACACCCTGACGGGTGAAATTACCTACAAAACCAAACCTAACTCGCCCAAAATCAGTTATACCTATACCGATCCGACCAAGGTTCTGGCTGCCGACATCATTGGTGCTTACGTTGCCGCTACAGGCAAACGGACTGGATTAGAGCTGTTGACGGAAGGGTTCAACCGCCAAGGCGCGGACGCCAAAATCATTATTGCGCCTGATTTTGATCGCCATGCCAATGTGCGCGCGGCGATGGAAGTCATTGCGGGCAAGCTGAAGGCCATTGCTTATGTGGCTGCTCCGCAAGGTACGAGCCTGAGCAAAGCTCTCGAAGGTCGTGGTCCGTTAGGTACGATTAATTTTCAGACATCGTCCGACCGCTGCCAGCTCTTTTATCCATATGTCGTCGGTTTGCTCGGTCTTGAAAACCTTGCCACCCACGCCGCAGGCCTGCGAATGAAAACCGATGTGGAACAGGGCTACTGGTTCAGCATCTCCAACCGCGAGCTCTTGGGCGTAACGGGCGTGGAAATCGGTCTGACCGCCCGTGCGGACGACCCACAGTCCGAAACCAACCGTCTGAATGAAAAAGGCATTACGACTGTATTTAATTCCTACGGTACAGGCTATCGTATGTGGGGTAACCGCCTTGCCTGCTTCCCGACTACATCGCATATTAAAAATTTTGAGGTGGCGCAACGCACCGGCGACATTATTGACGAGTCTATCCGCCGTTTAGAGTTGCAGTATGTTGACAAACCGATTGATGCAGACGATCCGAATGCCTTGATTGACAGCCTGCTTGAGAGCGTCCGCACCTATATGTCTACGCTTAAATCTATTGTGGGCTTCTCGGTGGATTTGGACTATGAATACGATTTGGTTGATGCGTTTAGCAAAGGTCAGGTCCCCATCGTTTACGACTACACGCCGAAACTGCCGGCCGAGCGTATTACCAATACCAGCGTGATGACCCGCAAGTATCTTATCAATTTGGTATCGGCTAACTAAGGTCGTCTGAAAAGGAAGAAATATGTCTGCAATCAATGCAATCTACAATGCCAACATCTATATCGACGGCAACAGCCTTTTGGGTAATGCATCCGAATTTAAATTGCCTGAGTTTGAGTTTGGCCAGGACGACTTTACCGGTCTGGGTATGGTTGGCACGATTAAGCTGCCAAATGGCGTCGAAGCCCTGGAAGGCGAAGTTACTTGGAACAGCTTTTATCCCGAGGTGGCGAAAAAGGCATCCAACCCATTCAAGGCCGTGCAACTGATGGTACGAGGTAACCTGCAAACCTTTAATGCAGCAGGTTTGGCGGAAGAAGTTCCTATTGTTACCACGGTAACAGCAATGTTTTCAAAAAACGCCTTGGGCGGTTACAAGCCTAAGGAGAAGGCGGAATTTAGCTCAACCTACCAGGCGACAGAAGTCCGCCAAGTCGTCGGCGGTCGAGAAGTGCTGTACTACAACGCGATGAAAAACATCTACCGCGTAGACGGTCAGGACGTTTTGAGCCAAATGCGTAAAAACATTGGTGCTTAATCTTTAAATCGGATTAAAAGCTGTTTCAGACGACCTTTGACACAATCACTGTATCTTTACCGATACGGTGATTTTTTATTTTTATAAACGTTTTGGAGATGGCAAATGAATGAAGCCAAGCAGTTGCAAGAAGATTTGGGTGTAAATACCGTTGTGAAACTGAAATATCCGGTCAGACTGGCGACGGGTCAGATGTTGGATCAGGTAACCGTCCGCCGTCTGTGCGTGGGCGATTTGCGCGCCGTCTCGCATCTGACGAATGAGGCGGAACAGGAACTGGCCCTGTTTGCCCGCATGACAGGCATGATTCCTGAAGACTTGGATTGCTTGGATTTAGTGGACTGGAAACAGTTGCAGGAAACGTTTCGCCGATTCACGGAATCCGACCAAGACAAATAGTCCACCTCTTTCAAAGGCTGAAGCGCAGCGGCAGTTGCTGTCTGCCGCTGCTGATTTGGTATGGTGGTTCGGTTGGAGCGTGGATGAGGTTTATACGCTGCCGCTGGACGAATTTGAAGACTGGCAGAAAGAAGCAACCCGCCAAATGAAGGCGGGTTATCGAAGAGGCGGGATTTAGAATTTCAGAGCCGTGCCGTTCGCGGTACGGCTTTTGATTTTGTCTTTAATAAATATTGTTGCAGCCGATAAACCTCCAACCAGCACTCCGACAATAAATGTAGGAATGAATCCGACAAGCAACCAAGCTATTGCCCCTAAAAAACATGCCAGCAGCAGAACGGGCAACATGACGGCAAGGTCGGCGGGCGTATTAGTTATAACAGCCCAAGCAATGCCCAGCATATAAACGGCAAACAGACCTTTTGCCGCCAGGTCGCTGACGCGGTCAAACACAGTTTCATATTTGCTGTTGATATACATGACCATCCCTTTCTTTTCTTGAACAAATTCTAAATTGCAGGCAGTCATATGGCAAGCGGTTTTTCTTTAGGCATTACCATCGGCGCATCGGTCGGTGGTGCAGTTGCCGGTATCAAATCAGTCAAGTCGTCTTTGGATGTTTTGGATAAAACAGTCAAAGGTCTGGCGGCACGGCAAAGCCTTCTTGGCGAAACGTTGCAAAATCCTCTACGGATGAGCCGCAAAAGAGTTGGCGAACTTAGACGCGAATATGATCAGCTTGGTCAGACTATCGCCAAAATTAACCGCAAACGCAGCCTCGTTGCTGATTTGCAGCAGCAGAAACAGGCTCATTACGACCGCCGCCGCGCGATCAAAGACGAATTTTGGGGAGCAGCCGGAGCTGTAGCAGGGGTGGCATTCCCAGTGAAACTGGCCGTCGAATTTGAATCGGCAATGGCAGATGTCAAAAAGGTCGTTGATTTTGATACGCCCAAGCAGTTTAAGGAAATGGAACAGGACATCTTGCGCCTGACACGCACTATCCCTCTGGCAGGTGCAGAGCTGGCAAAAATCACTGCATCAGGCGGTCAGCTTGGCGTTGCGCGTAAAGACTTGCCTAAATTTACAGAGACCATCGCCAAGATGTCGGTAGCGTTCGACATGGCTGCCGATCAGGCAGGTGACAGCATGGCAAAACTTGCCAATGTCTATCAGATACCAATCGATCAAATCGGCAAACTGGGCGATGCAGTCAATCATTTGTCCAACTCAAGTCCTGCCAAGGCGGGCGATATTATCAATACGCTCGGTCGAGTGGGTGGCGTTGCCAAACAGTTTGGGTTGACTGAAATTCAGACGACCTCTTTATCCAATGCGTTTATCAGCCTAGGCAAAACGCCTGAAATCGCCGGTACGGCAATTAACGGCATGTTGACCAAATTAATGACCGCGGATAAGCAAGGCGCGAAATTCCAAAAAGCCCTGAAAAATATGGGGATGGAATCAAAAGATTTGAAGAAAGCTATCAAGGAAAACGGCGAGCAGGCGTTGATGGACTTTTTGAAACAGGTCGGAAAACTGCCAAAAGAAAACCAAATGGGCGCACTGGTTGATTTGTTCGGCTTGGAATATGCCGATGATGTCGCGGTATTGGTTGGCGGGTTGGAGACCTATAAGAAATCAATCGATGAACTCAAAAAAACCTCAAAAGACGGTAAACCTGCGTTTATCGGCAGTATGAATAAAGAGTTTGCTGCCAGGTCCGCCACGACAGCAAACAACTGGCAGATCTTTAAAAATAGTTTGACGGAAATCGGTATCACAGCGGGCAGTGTATTGTTGCCCGCGCTCAATCAGCTGATGACGACCATCCGCCCGATTATAAACAGTTTTGCAGATTGGGCATCAAAAAATCCCGAAGTTGTATCCGCACTCGTGCATCTTGCGGCAGGGTTTGCGGCGTTGAAGGTCGGTGGGCTAATGTTCCGTTTTGTCGGGAATGAGTTGTCCGGGTTGATGGTGTCGTTCAGGCTTGCAAAAGCCTTGCTCGGCGTTGACTGGCTTGCCACTGTTATCAGGTTTAAATCAGGCATTGGTGCGCTGGCCCGTATTTTCGGTGTAGTAAAAACGGCGGCAACACTGTTGGGTAGTGGTCTGATGAGTCTGGGTAGATTTTTATTAATGTCTCCTATTGGCATTGCTTTAGCACTGCTTGGTGTTGCCGCTTATCTGCTTTATAAAAACTGGGATGGTGTAGTCGGTGGTGCAAAAGCATTGTGGCAGGATTTAAGTAATTTCATCGGCGGCGTAGTTAATTCCATAGCCTCTTTTTTCGGTACATGTTGGGAAAGCATCAAAGCATTTTTCAATAGCGGTATAGGCAATATCTCAGCTCAGATTATCAACTGGTCTCCATTAGGGTTGTTTTATCAGTCGTTTGCCTCTGTTATGTCTTGGTTCGGCGTACAGTTGCCGTCCAGCTTTACCCAGTTTGGTGCCAATATCATCCAGGGGCTGTGGAACGGTCTCAAATCAAAAATTGAATCGGTCAAAACTTGGTTTGCACAGCAGGCAGCATCTCTCAAGCAAACTTTTGCCGGTGTGATGGGCATTCATTCGCCCAGCCGCGTTTTCCGCCGTTTCGGTGGATGGATGATGGAAGGGCTGCAAATAGGTTTAGACAAAGGCGCGTCACGCCCAATCGCTTCGGTGGCCAATACGGCTGGTCGTCTGAAAAGTGGTTTTGCAGAGCATATGGGACAAATGGCGGCGCGGGTATCATCTGGCCGCGCTGCATTTGCGGACGCACGCAGCTCCCAGTCAACGGGTGGGATGACCATCAATTACAACCCGACCATCAATGCGCCGGGCGGTAATCCTCAGCAGATTGAGGCTGCACTGCAAATCGGTTTGCGTGAATTTGAGGCAATGTTCCGCCGCATGATGGACGACAAAGCACGGAGGGCTTATTGATGTATGCGATGTTGGGTGATGTGCGATTTGAGCTTTTAAACAGCTTCACATCGCTTGAGGCGGAACATTCGGCGAACTTTGCCAAGCATGAGGTCTTAAAAGGCCGTCCTCGCTTGCAGGCCTTGCAAAACGAACTGACGACGCTGCGTTTTTCTCTCAAGTTGCATTGGCGGCTGGGCAATCCCGATACGGCTTATAAGGGTCTGCTGTCGGCTTTGGAAGCGCAGCAGGCGGTGTCTTTGGTTTACGGTAGCGGCCGTTTTGTCGGATGGTTTGTGCTTGAGCGGCTGACGGAGCGCACGTTGATTCAGGACGCGCAAGGTCAGACGGCGGCGCGGGAATTGGATGTGGAGCTGACCCAGTTTGTTGGCGATCCGAATAATCCGCTCCCGACTCCAGCAGTCAAGTCGGGCGGGCAAAACCCGCTCCTGTCCTTATTGCCGGAGAGCGTACAGGCAAAAGCGGGCAAATTGATTTCGGCGGTGGAAAAAGGTGTGAAAATTTACCGAGCAGCCGAAGCGGGCATCAGCGATATGCAGAATCTGATACAGGCTGCCAAAAATCTGAAAAACGACCCGTCAGGGGCATTAAACCTGTTGGGGGACGCACTCAATATCGGTGGCAGCACTTTAGGACGGCTCAATGCCTTGCCTGAAGTAACGACGATTTTCGGAGACCTTAAAGGCGCGGCTGAATTTGCATTACAGGCAGGGCAAGCGGCCAACAGGCTGGGCGGTGCCGTCAGTGCATTGCGTGCCGGGTATGAGAGCGGTTCCATTGGCGGCTGGCTGGCTGCCGTCGGGGACGGTGTTGCCGAGGCATCTGATGCGATGGCAAACGGTTCTGTCGCTGCCCAGGCTTTGACCGGCTGGCTGGCGGCAAGAAAGGATAAATGATGAGTGCGGTAATACGCTACACCACCCAAGACGGCGACCGCTGGGATTTGATTGCGCATAAGCATTATGGCAATGCGCTGTTGATTGACGGCCTGATTGCGGCCAATCCTCACTTGCCGTTGGCGGAGGAGTTTACGGGCGGCCTCACGGTCTTTGTCCCCGTACTCGAAACCAAACCGAAGAACAACCAAGAGGAGCTGCCGCCGTGGATGCGTTAGGTGCGTTTTTAAAATCAAAAGGCCTTGACGGTGGCGGCAGTACCCATCCGGTTACCATGCCCGATTTTGTCCTGTCTTACGAAGACAAGGATATAACGGCAGATGTCGCGCCTTATCTGATTTCGTTCAGTTATACCGATTACCTTGAGGGGCAGTCGGATGAGTTGCAGGTTGAGTTTGAGGATGCGGACGGACGCTGGCTGCGTAATTGGTATCCTGAACAGGGCGATGCTTTGTCTTTGAGCTTGGGAGACCAATTTACCGGGCTGTTGTCTTTTGGCAAATTTGAGATTGCTGAGATTGAGTACAACCATCCGCCGTCGACTGTCAGCCTGAAGGCCCTATCGACCGGGATTACCAAGTCTAGCCGCACTTTGCGCGGTAAGGCGTATGAAAACACGACTCTGGCTGCCATTGTTCGTCAGGTGGCAGGCCGTTTGAAGCTGGAGGTAACGGGTACGGTCAAAAATATCCCCATCAAACGTGTGACGCAGTACCAAGAGCGTGATATCGAGTTTTTAGCACGTTTGGCGCAGGAGTATGGCCACAGCTTTAAAATTGTCGGAAATAAGCTGGTCTTTGCCGATAATGCCGAACTAAAACAGCGTCCTGCCGTTGCCGTATTGTTGCCCGAGGACATCATCCGTATCCGCCTGCGCGATTTGATTAAGGGGGTCCCGTCTAAAGTAGATGTCAAAGGCTATGACCCAAAATCTAAACAGACCGTGTCGGCCAGCCGCAGTAGTAAATCAAGACGCGGCAAAGCCAAACACGGCAGTACGGGCGATACATTGCGTATCGTGCCGAATAAGGGTGAGAGCGCGGCGCAATTAAATGCCAGGGCAGATGCCAAATTGGCGGATGCGCAGGACGACCAATGTGCGGGTACCGTTACACTGGTTGGCAATGCACTGTTGGTGGCAGGTCAAATGGTACGGCTTAAAGAATTTGGCAAGTTCTCGGGTAAATATCTGGTCAAGCAATCAAGACATGATTTCACACGCCACGGCGGATGGACGACCGAATTGGAGATCAAAATGACGGAGTATGTCGCAGACGAGGATAAAAATAATGCAAACCCATGATTTTACAGCAACGATGCAATTCGGCATTGTATCGGCGATTGATGCAGCGGCGCACAGTTTGCGGGTAAAAATACCCGTGCTCGACAACATGGTAACCGACTGGCTGCCTATGGCGACCCCTGCGGCGGGCGGCAACCGGTTTTACAGCCTCCCCGATGTGGGCGAACTGGTTGTCTGCCTGCTGGATGTGCGGGGTGAGACCGGCTGCGTTATCGGCGCGATTTACAATGCCGCAGATAAACCGCCGGTATCCGACCAAAACAAATGGGTCAAACGGTTTACCAACGGCACGGTCATCTCGCACGACCGCAGTAGCGGCGAAGTAGTCGTTGAGACGCCGGGTAAAGTCCGAATCAAAGCGGCGAAAAAAGTAGACATCCAATCACCGGAGACAGAAATCACGGGTAATGCGACGGTAAAAGGGCTGTTGACTTATACCGCAGGTTTGACGGCCAGTAATGCCGGCGGCGGTGAGGCGGCGAATATTAAGGGTAAAGTCATCATTGAAGGCGAACTTATCGTCAACGGCATCAATATCGGCAGTCACATTCACGATGGTGATTCCGGTGGGCAAACCGGTGAGCCGAAAAATCATTAAACCGCATTAAAAGGCGTTTCAGACTAGCTTCTCTACAATCCCTGTATCTATAAGCGATACAGGGATTTTTTGATGTTCTACGCCGCACCTATCTCGAAACACTGGCAGCTCGCGCCCGAAGGCTCGGGCGTGGTTCAGGGTGCGGACGACATCGACCAATGTATCCGCAATATCCTGTCCACCCGCAAAGGCGCGGACGTTACCCGTCCTGATTTTGGTTCCGACCATTACAAATGGCTGGACACACCCGAAGATGTGTTTGTCCCTAATATCGTGCGTTCGACCATGTTGGCAATACAGACGTGGGAGAAGCGGGTGGTGGTTGAGGACATTATTTTCGGCGGTGCTGCACCGCATCTGACCATGACGGTTTACTGGCGCGTCGCGGATGAGGTTGCGGGCGAGATTTATAGCACAGACATCAGATTGGAGCAGGCGGCATGGATTTGAGCAAACTCAATCGGGACGAGGTTAAGGCGGTTCCGGATGACCTGGCCGAAATCTTGGCGCAAACCATTACGGATTATGAGTCCCGCAGCGGTAAAACCCTGCAACCCGCCCATATCGAGCGGCTGCTCATCAATACCTATGCCTATCGTGAAACCTTGGTGCGCAAAGCAGTCAATGAGGCCTACCGCCAGCAGCACCCGCGTTTTGCAACGGGGCTGATGCTGGATTTGTGCGGCGATGACGTCAACACCCCGCGGCTTGAGGCCTCCGCCGCCCGATGCACCATCCGTTTTACGTTGGCTACCGCCCAAGCGGAGCCTGTTTTGATTGCACAAGGCACTCAAGTGGCCGCCGGAGCGACCGTGTTTCGGACGGTTGCATCCGGCACGCTCTCGCCGTCAAACCGTACTTTGGATTTGGAGGCTGTCTGCCTCCAAACCGGCGTGTCCGGTAATGGTTTTACCGCAGGGCAGGTTAATACGCTTATCAATCCGATTGACGGCGTTACAGCCGTCAACACTACTGTGCCGACGGGCGGTGCGGCGGAAGAATCTGATGAGGCATACCGCCAACGCATCCTGCTTGCCCCCGAAAGCTTTAGCGTTGCAGGCCCTGTCGGGGCTTATGAGTATTTTGCCCGCCGTGTCAGCCCTGCTATTTGCGACGTACATGTGGGCAATTTAACGGGGTCGGACGGCCTGCCGATAGGGGGGCAAGTAAGGGTAACGCTATTGACCAAAAACGGGTTGCCGTCTTCGGAGTTGGTGAGCGCGGTGCAAAGGTTTTTGTCCGGAGAACGCGTCCGTCCGCTTTGCGACACGGTAACCGTAACTGCTCCGGCAGCAATCGACTATACGCTGGACGCAGAGCTGGTTTTGTATACCGGGGTTAATACTGCCGAGGTTTTGGCGGCAGCAAAACAAGCATGGGCGGAGTATGAAGTAACGCGAAGCGAAAAATTGGGCATGGATATTGTGCCTTTAGACATCCAAACAGTTTTAAAAGTCGCTGGTGTTTATAACGTAGTCCTTAAAAAACCGACCCTAACCGTCGTCATGCCCGACCAATGGGCAAGATGTACGTCCGTCAATATCCGGGCATCGTCCGAAACGGCAGAGGGGTAGCAACAATGGCAACACTGAGTTATGCCTCCGTTATCGAGCGCGATCAACGTTATCGGATGCTGGCCGATTTAGGCTTGAGGATGAGCGACATTGACGCGGTCAAGCTGATGCCGCGTTTGACTGAGCTGGTCGCGCCCGAACATTTGGAACTGTTGGCGGAGAGTCGAAGCATATTGGGCGAGGACGGCTATTGGCTTGCCGAGAGCGATGAAACCCGCCGCAAACTCATCAAGGGTGCCTACCAGCTCCACAGGTACAAAGGCACACCCTGGGCAATACGCGAGATTGTGCGCCGTCTCGGGTTCGGCGAGGTCGAGATCGTCGAGGGCTTAAGCAATAAGCTGCACAACGGCGAAATCCACCGTGACGGTAGTTATACACACGGTCATACAGACCGTTGGGCGCATTACCGCATCATTATGACCAATACCATTACCAACGATCAGGCAGCCTTGCTGAGGCGCACATTGCGGGCGTTTGCACCTGCCCGATGTGTTTTGGCGGCATTGGATTACCAACACGTCTCCTTGAGGCACAACGGACAAGCATTAAGGGACGGCACGTTTAATCGAGGGACAGCATAGATGGCAAATTTAAGCGAGATAAGCCGCTGGGAGGTGGGCATTTACCAATGGGAGACCTCCGACCCTGTGCAGGGCGGCCCTAACGGTATCGACAACCGCCCGACACGGGAGCTGGCAAACCGTACACGCTGGCTTTATGACGAGCTGGGCAGGGTAAAAGCCCGCATGGACGACCCCAATTTTTACAAAAGCATCACCGTATCCGACAGCAAGGCATTGTTTGACGCGAATAATTATCTGCACATCGGCGCTGATGCCGCTGGCGGTTACATCCGCAATAAAAAGACAGGCAAGGGCATACAGCTCAAGAATGATGGCACACTCCAGTACGACGGTGCGGACGTCATTACAACCCGTAAAGTAAGCAACAACCCAGATGACTACACGGTAGCAACTGTACCGTCATCGTTTGCGCTCAATAAGGCGTTTGACAACTCAATCAAGCGTGGCGGCGCAATCGGGCTGGGCGGAGCGGCGCATCAGATTGCTATTGGCTGGGACACGCCCGGACTGGTAGCCAAAGTCGACAACCAAACCATGAACGTCGGCGTCCCGACAGGAGCAATCGCCTATTTTGCCCATACCACCGTCCCCTTTGGCTGGCTAAAAGCAAACGGCGCGGCAGTGTCGCGCACCGTCTATGCCAACTTATTCGCCCTCATCGGCACCACTTATGGCGCAGGCGACGGACGAACTACCTTTAATCTCCCGGATTTGCGCGGTGAATTTATCAGGAGTTGGGATGACGGGCGAACTGTCGACAACGGACGTGTCATAGGCTCATGGCAGGCAGATGAATTCCGAAGTCACAGCCACGGCATCGGTGTCAAAAGCATGTCCGACACCGACAGGGGTAGCAATACGTCAACCGTATCGATTGACACTGTCGGCCAAACCGACCCGGCTGGCGGCATTGAAACCCGCCCTAGAAATATCGCCCTGCTGGCATGCATCAAGGCATAAGCCGCCTTAAACCGTTTAGAAAGGTAAAAAAAAATGACCCGAAACATCCAATGGACAAAATCCGTTTGCCAACTTGATGCCGACCATCTCTACATCGGCCAAACCACAGCCGATCTAGACATCATGGCACGCGACGGCAGCTATCTGATTCCCGCCGGCTGCATCGATACCAACCCGCCCGAAATCCCTGCCAATAATGTCGCCCGTTGGACAGGCGATAAGTGGGAGTTCGTCGAAGACCACCGCGGCAAGGTTGCGTATAAGAAAGACGACGGCGAGGAGATGTTCGTACTCAAAGTCGGCGCGCTGCCGGACACCCTAACCCTGCTGCCGCCACCGTCGCCATACTGCGACTGGGATGGCGATAAATGGGTTGAGAACCCGGCCAAAAAAGCGGAGGCGGAGCAACGCTATCTCAATCTTGCCAAGACGATGGCTCTTAACGACATCGCTAAGGCGGCTCAAGACATCGTTGCCAAAAAGTCAGGTATGGACAAGCTGCCCGCCTTTGAGGTTGGCAGTTGGTCGCTGCAAGCGGCTGAGGCTCACGCATGGCAGGCGGATAACAATGCCCAAACGCCGCTACTCGACCAAATTGCCGCGGCGCGCGGCATCGACCCGGTCGAACTCAAGGCTGCGGCTCTACGCAAAACCCTTGCATATGAGGTCTTGTGTGCAACCGTTGCAGGTCAGCGTCAGGCGATGGAAAAGCAAATAGAAATGGCCGAAACCGTCGAAGCAGTCCGTGCGGTAAGTCCTAGATTTAAGGTCGTCTGAACATGAAAGCATATTTAAAAAATATTGCCATCGCCGCCGACCAGCTCGCCAACGCCATGATTGCAGGCAGTCCGGATGAAACCGTCAGCAGCCGTGTCTATCGAGGTGCAGTGTTGGCGGCACAGCCGACCAGCGTTGCCCGAATGGCGTATCGCGTAATAAATACACTGTTTTTTTGGCAGGACGACCATTGCCGTGCGGCCTATCTCCGTGAAAAGAAGCGCGCGCATTTACCGGATGAGCTGCAATGACCGCCCGCGCTGATTTTGCCGTCAAACAAGGTACCACCGTGCCGCTGACCTTTGCCGTACTTGACGGCAAGGGCAAGCCGCATCCGTCGCTCAAACATCTGGACAGCGCGGTTTTGACCATTGTCCCGACGGCAGCAGAGGCGTTTGCCTTGCCCCTCTCCACCAAGCCAGGCGGCATCGGTACGGTTTTGACGGCAGAGCAGACACGCGGATGGAGATGGCGGTGGGCACGGTACAGCGTGCGCGTTACCGTTAAAGGCGTCGCCGCCGTGATTTACGAGGGCAATCTGACCCTTGAGACAGAGTTGGGAGCTTAGCAAATGGCAGAGATAAAAGGTGGAATTACCGTCAGCGGCGGCAGCGTTGATAGCATGCCAGTCATCCTTGATGGTCGGAAAAGTATTTACGAGGAAGCGATTGAAAAAGGCATCATAGATACGAATACGACCTATGAACAATTTTTAGAAAGCTTATCCGTCAAACCAAATGAGATTAAAAAAGCTGTCAAGGATTTGGTTGATGAAAACTTAGAAAAAAAAGTTAATCAGGCGGTTGCGGTTGCAGTTGCCATGTTGGATTTAAGCAAAATACCAATACAACCAGCACCGACACAACCGGCAACGGGCAGCACGGGTAACAATGCCTCCGCAACGCCCACTCCTGCCCCAACACAGCCGGCAACTGGCGGCACGGGTAACAACGCAGCAGCAACGCCCACTCCTGCCCCAACACAGCCGGCAACTGGCGGCACGGATAACAACGCGGCGGCAACGCCCACTCCTGCCCCAACACAACCGGCAACTGGCGGCACGGGTAACAACGCGGCAGCAACGGACAATAGTGGGGTCAGCGACGCGGCGCTAGCGGATATTTTAAAAGATTTGGGTGAAACAAATGGCTAAAGAATTAAACAACTTAGAAAAAGCGCTGTCGGCGATTGCCAAGAATACGAAGGCGGCGAAGGATACGGCGGCGGAAGCTAAAGAAATGGCTGCTCCCGCCAAAATCGCAACCGCTGTAAACGGTGCGCTTTCCGAGGTTGAGACTGCTGCCAAAGTGGCGGCGTTGCAAGCCAAGCACGAAACAGGTATGAAGCTGGCGGTCGAGCGCGGCGTGTACTACCTGGAAGACGCGCTGACTGAAGAATTGCGCGTAAAAGTCTTGTCTGGCTTCTTCAAAACCAATAAACAGACTCCTACCGAGGCTGCTGTAATCAGCCGTGCCGTTACCGAATACATCGACCGTATCCCCAATGGGTCATATATTACCGCTCGTCAGGGTTCGGTTTTCAGCGTCGATAAAAACGTGGGTTATAAGCCTGATGTTTTTGGTGCGGACGGTCGAAAAGTCACGGTCGGCGGTATGACCCTGACTATTGACGGCGCGCAACCGTGTATCTATATCCGCAATAAGTCCAATTGTTACTTCGACTTCCGTGGTGTCATGTTTATTGCCGAATCCTTTGGCGTCAACGTGTTTGAGATGGACGGCGGAGAAGGTAACGTTATCATGCATGGCGGTGTTGTTCGTAGCCGTCGTTGGATGGAAAAAGGCTATGTCGGCGGTCGTCAGGGGTTGTTTGCGCCGATTGATGGATGGACGCCCGAAAATCCGCATATTGGCTATGGATATGCGGATAAGGGTTTGTATGACTTAGGATTTAATACCACTCGCCTTTTACATGACCTCGCCCGTTACCGTAATAATGCTGCTCAAGTACAGGATGTTAAAAAACCTGACGATTTGACATGGGCGCAAATCAAGGAATACGAAAGTAAACAGTCAAGAAAAGTTGATTTGGGTGTCGGTGGTTATTGGAACGAAGACGGTACCAAAAATCAATTCCCGCAGGAAGACGGTAGCGTATCCGAGAAGTGGGGTAAATGGAGTGGCGGTCAGCGCGGGTCTTCGGCTAATGGCTGGTTGATTTATGATGTTTACCACTTGGTCGTCTGGGATTTTGATGTTCGCGGGATGACCGGTAGTGCAATACAGTTTGGTCTTTATTCTACCCGAGATTGTCGTGACGTTAGCGGCGGCGATATTGATACCGCCATTCGCGAGAAAATGGTTTGCTACGACTGCAAGGTTTACGGCGGCTTCATGTCTGACAACTATATCGGCGGCATTGGTGTTGTCCGTGGTGTCGGCATTACTGTCGAGGGCATGAACTGTCTGCAAGGCCGTGTCGGACATCCGGATGCTTCGGTCGAGCATTCCCGCGACAACAGTCAAGTTACCGTTGACCCGGGCTATTGGTTGTGGACAAGCCGATACCTGCCGCAAATTGGTATCCGCTTCATCAACAACCACTTCGGTTTCGCTGCGCGTAAAGTTGCTGATGCACATACTGGCAACAATATCCAAATTATCGGCAATAGCGGCTCATGCCTCTACTACGGTACGGGTGTCGTCATCGAGGAAACCTTCGCGCAAGACACCACTAAGGGTGGGCGCGCAGACAATAGCAGCTTTAAATATCAGGAATCCAATATTGTCATCAAAGACAATGAATTTATCAGCGGCATGAATGGGATTTTCCTGATTAATGGTGCGACGGGGGTAAAAGCCCGAAAAGATATGGATTTATGGTGGCTGCGTGCCAATATCACTGTCCAAAACAACCGTATTTACGCGCCCCGCGGCGTGCCATGTAATTTCGGTCACAACCGATTCACGATTTCGGATAATTCCTGCACCTTTGCCCTGCCGTTTGGTGAGGCGTTCGGTCTCCGCTATTTAAGCAATATTGCTATTAAAAATGGCGGAACCGGATACAGTGCGGATACCAAGATTGTGATTACAGGCGGCGGCGAAGGTGCGCGCGGCGCGGCGGCAACCTGTACGGTCGAAAATGGTGTGATTACGGGTATTCGCATTACCGCCAGCGGTACGAAATATTCTGATGCGAAAAGTCTGAGTATTGAGGCCGTCGATCCAGCCGGAAGCGGTAGCGGTGCAGTATTTGAAGGATTTGTGAATGACTCTACTTATGCTTACTTGATAGGTGCAGAAAGTAGATACGGCACAATTGATGGCAGCTATTTTGCGAACAACACCGCTCGAAATGGTCCTGACGGCAACTATGCCCGTCAGTTTTTAGCGGGCAATCTGACTGGTTGTACCGTTCGGGACAACCGTTTGGATGTGACGCCTTATACCAAGGGGGATAAGCCTGCGAAGCCTTATATCTCGGATTACGCCTATGTTCATCGTAGCGGTATAGCAAGTCAGGGATTCTATCAAACGGGTACGCATACCGATTGTTGTCACGACAACAATAAAACATGGGATCAGCGAACAGGGGTATTTACCGACCATGTTTTCCGTAATACTGCGACTGCCAAAGGCACTGCTGAAGCAAATGTCAAACTGACGAAAACTGAAGTTCAGGCACTTATTGACGCAGCCGTTGCAGCGGCTGTTGCCAAGCTGAATGTCGGTAAGGGCGAAAGTAGTGGTACGGCGACAGATACTAAGCCTGCTAACCCTGCCGAATCTCCTAAAACAGAGGGAGATGGTCAGCCTGCAACTCAACCGCCTGCTGCCAAATCTACAACTTCCATTAAGTTTACTTTTGATGGACTTGAAGCCTCAGCAGCCGAGGCAATTGGTAGCAATAACGTAGCCAAACTGAAATCGGTTAACAACGCCATAAGAGCGGGTGAGCCTGAAGGCTGGACAGGAGCATTCGGTGAGGATTCTGGCCATAAGACCATGCGTTCTTTAATAGCTGGCGAAGGTAAGGGCATTAGATATATTGAATCAGACGGCCTGACCTCTGACGGTTCTACTGATTCTGCGCTCATCATTCCGTTTAAACAATTGGCTGGCGGATCTTCTGGCGGAGGCTTCACAACAGTTGTTATGAACGGACGCAGTATTGTAGGCAACGGCCTGATTACTACCAACGAAGAAACTGGCTTCAAACTGCGGTTTTCTGAAGGCACAACAATCAATGGTAAACCAATTTCCGCAACAACGGTTTATCCGTATGACAAATGGCATGTTGCAGTAATCCCTTTGCCTGCAGGTGCCGATAAAGCCTTCGATAAAATCAGAATAGGCATGAATCATGCTGGGAATGTAGGACGTAATGTCATTATCGGCGCAGGTGTTGAGTTTGTTCAGGGAGATATCAGCAAGGTTGCCGAGAAGGTCACTGCGCTGATGGCGGAATACAGTATCAGCTAAGTTTTTAAGAAAAAAGGTCGTCTGTAATTTCAGACGACCTTAGAGAGGAGATTGAAAAAATCAGTGGGACGGCGACGTAGCGGTGCGGGAACACCGCTACGCCAGCCAAGCAGATCAAGCCTGCATTGACTTCTAAGGCCGCCTTAGTCTCTAGAGACCGAGGCATTCTATCCGTGATATGGGAGTGAGTGCAAATGCAAATCTACCGAGAAATGCGCTGCAAATACTGTGGCAAACTGCTTGCCAAAGGCAGCGGATACGTGCAAATCAAATGTGCACGCTGTAAAAACATCAATTCATTCAGTAATTAAAAAATCAGCAGAGTGCCGTTGAGCATCATATTAAATCTGTTTCGAGCGTCCAGAATGCCGTAAATTAGGAGTATATATATGATGCAAAAAACACAACAAACTCTACCGATTATTCCTTGGATGGGTGGTAAACGCCGATTGGCAAAACACCTGTTGCCCATGTTCCCCGAGCATTCTTGTTATGTCGAGCTGTTTTCCGGTGGCGCGGCGTTGTTCTTTATGCGCCCAACGCCTGCTAAAGTAGAGGTACTCAACGACATCAACGGACAGCTCATCAACCTGTACCGCGTGGTACAACATCACTTTGACGAGTTCGTCCGCCAGTTTGAGTGGACACTGACAAGCCGAGAGGTATTTGCTCGCCTGCAAAGCACACCGCCTGACTGTATGACCGATATTCAACGTGCCGCTCGGTTCTTCTACCTTCAACACAACGCCTTCGGCGGCAAGACCATCCATCAACATTTTGGTACGGCAACCACATCAAAAGCGTGGGATGCGTCGCAGATTAGAGCAAAACTGACAGCAGCCCAAGCCCGGCTGAGAGGTGTGTTCGTCGAAAACGAGACGTGGGATCGATGCTTCAAGCGGTATGACCGAGAGCATACCTTCTTCTACGCAGACCCGCCGTACTGGCAAACCGCAGGTTACGACCACACCTTCGATTGGTCGCAGTATGAGCTGCTGACTAAAGCGATGGCGGAGAGCAAAGGCAAATTTATGCTATCTATAAACGACCATCCTGATATAAGGGAGTTGTTCAAAGATTTTAGGATTACCCAACTTGAGCTTGCCTATACGGTTGGCAGAGACAAAACCGGTAAAACAAGCGGCG
>CAJZEA010000003.1:0-28280 GCA_915066515.1 uncultured Neisseria sp.
ACTGTCTGCGGCTTCGTCGCCTTGTCCTGATTTAAATTTAATCCACTATAAATAAAAACTGGGCAGATATCCAAAAGACATCTACCCGGTTTTATTGCATCACTTAATAACGCAAATTACTACCCACGCCATCCATAATGCGAGGCGTTATGAAAATCAACAATTCGCGTCGTTCTTCTTTCTTGGCTCGTGATTTAAACAAGTTTCCTACTACAGGAATATCACCAAGCAATGGAACTTTATTGATGGTATCGCTATTGTCCTCTTCATAGATACCACCAACGATCAAAGTGCCACCATCTTCAACCATAGCCTGAGTATTCAAGTTCTTAGTCTGAATACACTTGGTTATCAAAGAATCTACAGTACAGTCGACCGGGGTATCTTTAGTGATCTTAACGGTCATAATAATTTGACCATCTGGAGTTACATTAGGAGTAACTGTCAGACCCAAAACTGCTTTTTTGAATGAAACCGAAGTTGCACCACTTGAAGAAGCTTCTTGGTAAGGAATTTCAGTACCAGATTCAATCGTAGCTTCTCGACGATCCTGAGTCAGAACACGCGGATTAGAAATGGTTTTGCTCTTACCTGTTGCTTCAGACGCAGAGATTTCCAAACCTAATGCACCAGATGACAAGGCTCGTACTAAAGCGATACTGTTCGTTGCTGCTGTAGCAGGTAAGCTTACGTTAGGCTGCAAAGACCAAGTTGGATAAGCAGACTCTCCACGGAATACTGAGGCGTTAGTATTGTGGTTATTCTGAGCAGCTGACCAATCATTGCCCCAAGAGTTTCTTCCTCTTGCACCAGCAGCACCAAACTTAACGCCCAAATCGCGTGAGAATCCATCTTTTGCTTCTACGATACGCGCTTCAACCATAACTTGACGTGTAGGAACATCCAACTCATCAATCAATTTACGGAATTTCTCGATGACGTTCCGATTATCTGTAACAATCAAGGTATTCGTTGCGGGGTCGATCAAAGCACTGCCTCGGCCGCTCAACAAGGTATTGCGACCATTGGAATTGCTACTTCCGTTGTCTTCCAAACGAAGGATTTTACGGAACTCCTCCACATTTTTATACTTCAATTGGAAGGTTTGTGAATACAAAGGACCAAGCTCTGCAATTTCTTTTTCTGCTTGCAAGAAGGCCTTATCCTTCGCCAACAATTCATCACGTGGAGCAATATTGATGATATTACCTTGACGACGCATATCCAAATTACGGGCTTGCATTACCAAGTCCAATGCCTGATCCCAAGGCACATCCTTGAGGGATAAAGTCATCTTACCATTTACCGTATCGCTAGCCACAATATTGACGCCGGACTCTTTTGCAAGAATCTGCAAAATAGTACGAACTTCAACATCTTGGAAATCTAGAGAAATTTTACGACCATTGAAAGATTTATTTGCATTACCACCATTCAAACCACGTGACTCCGTATCAGCGGCTTTAGGTAAAATTTCAAAAGTAAAATGCCCTGCTGCCGGCTTAGTACGAACTTCCCAGTTTGAACTATTTCGAATGATTAGCTGAGTATCATTACCGATTCGTTTTAAAGTTATATTTTTTACAGGTGTATTGAAATCGCCTACATCCAAACTACGTTGTGCTTGTGTTGGCAACGGATAGTTTTTCAATGTAATGATGACACGATCACGCTGTTGTTTAATATCAGGCTGTCCAGTAAAAGTCGGAACGCTTAATTCAACAACACCTGAATTGCGCGAGCCTTTACGGAAGTCGATATTAGCGGAATTAGCGACTTGCTTTGCTTTTTCTGACGGAACAGAATCCTGCATAGAAGGTTTATTATTTGATACAGACATTGCAGAATTTCGGTCAGCTGACTCGCTAACAAAAACCCAAACTTCATTACCATGAATTTCAGTATTATATTGGGCAGTTTTATTCAAACCCAACACAATACGGGAACGGTCATTATTTTGTGCCGCCGTAATCTGATTTAATAACGGATCAGCATACTCCAATACTGATTGAGGCAATCGAATAGTAGTGTTAGCAAAATCAAGCGCAATTCTAGCTGGAGCCGAAGTAACAAAACCGCTCGGACTGGTTACATCACGATCAAAACGGATTTTGATAATTTTTTGACTATCAGGAAGAGTAGATACATTAATATCAGTAATATTACCTGCAAAAGCAGTTTGCACAGCCATGGCTACGCCGATACTGGCAAAAAATTTTGTCATGTGCTTAGTTTTCATAAAGTGAGACCCCTTAATTAATTTGGAATTGCGGCAGATTCGCTTCGAGATTCAGCTGTCGAAGCACCACTTGAACCTTCATCTGACTGTGTACTTAACGGCAATTCAGCCTTTCGATATATCCAGTTACCAGAACTGTCTTCTATTAATTCAGTCAAAGTAATTTTATCCTCAGTAATCGTTTGGATTTTACCGTAATTTTGACCGATATAGTTGCCCGGCATAACGGTATAAACATGTCCATTTACATCGATAAAGCCAGATGTCTTGTTATTACCACGCAGAATACCGACATAACGCATATTTTCCAAACTAAATGCTTCCAATGTTTCTTTCTGACGATTCAAATTAGGAGCATTATTCCCCTTGGGTGCATTTTCCAAACGTCGATAGTCAAACGCATTTAACCCATTATACGCTGGAGGGGTATATGCAACTGGCGGAGTAATCGTCGGTGCTTGAAATGGAGTAACCTTAACTTTAGCTTCATCTTGCGTCTGTTTTATCCACATATTTAAATCATCATGAGTGGGGGAACATGCTGCTAAAGACAAAACACCTACGAGTAAGATAGTATTTTTCATGATTTCCCTAATAACTTTTATTTATTGTCAACTTCAGCACCATTCTGCGCATCACTTCCGTTAGCCTGTGCCTCCTTCTGTTTGGCTGCAAGCTCGGCAGCAACTTCTTCTGCAGGACGAGCCTTATAAGTTGTTGCAGTGGCACTCAGTGTCAAAATATCACTTTTGCCCTCTTTACCACTTTTCCCGTCTGCTGCTTGGGAGAGCTTCAGAGATTCCAAAGTAATGATTCGCGACAAACCTCCGACATCACGAGCAAACTGGCTAATCTGATTATGCTTACCCGTAATGGAAATTTCATAGGGTAACTTTTGGATTGGACCATCATTAACCGGAGCTTGAGGCACAACACTATCCAAACGCAAACCATTAGCGGATCCAGCCTGATGCAATTCTTGGATTAAATTAGGAATTTCAGCATCTGTCGGCAGTTGTTTCAACAAAACATCAAAAGCCGAACGGATAGATGCCAATTCCTCCTGAAGGTTATGCAAATTAACAGCCTCAATACTTTTTTTCGTATATGTTTCCTTTAGTTCGGCTTCTTTAGCTTCCTGCGTAGAAAGTGTTTCGAGTTGCTCTTTGAAAATACCAACATATCCTATTGCCAAGACCCCCGCTATTGCCAACCCTGCGATAAATAACTTAGCAGGCATATTTAACAAATAGAGGTTTTGGATATCAATATTTCTTGCTTTACTTACAGACATTTATTTTACCTCTTGCTTCTGTTCGCCAGTTTCAGTCGTGTTCGCGGCTGGATTTTGTACGGGTACTGATGGATGACCTGAATTATTCAACAAAACCTTCAGAGTAAATTCTTGATAATTATCAATTTTCTTAATACTCAAAAGTTCTGGCTGAGCAAAAACCCCGGTACTTGGTAAAGAACGCATAAACATTGCGATCTTATTATCACTACTTGCTCGACCCGTAATTTTGTAAGATGTCGAACTTTCTGCTTCCAACGCTGTCAGATAAGAGTTATCGGGAGTAACTACATTTAAGCTGTCGATGATATAGGCAGCCTGTGAACGTTTTTCCTGTAACTCTTCTACTTTTTGTTTTTTTGATAGGAAATTTTCTTTTTCTTGCTGCAGTTTTAGAATTTCTCCCAAAGCTTTATCCAGCTTTTCAATTTCCTTCCCTAGAAGGGCATTACGGTCTTCCTGTCTGCTGATTGCATTATTAATTGTCAAATATGTCAACACAAGCAGACCTGCACCTATCAATAACGCCGAAAGCATTAATACTTTAAATTGTTGCTTTTTGCGCTGTTTGATTTCTTCCCTATAAGGAAGAAGGTTAATTTTAACAAATTCGATCATATTACAATCCCCTTAATGCTAATCCGAATGCTAATGTTAAAGACGGTGCATCAATTTGCAGCTGTGGCAAATCAATTTTATTGTTTCGTTCAGCATATAAAACCGGGTGAATACACTGTGTCGCAGTATTGGTTTGAGAAAAAATACTTTCCGCCAATCCGGCCTGTTGCGATGCAAACCCAGTTAATAAAATATGTTTAATGTTTGAGAAGGTCTCTGTCGTCTGCGTAGTGTAGTAAAACTGCAATACACGTTGGATTTCTTGCGCTACCTGAACGTTAAAGCGATCTGCAACTTGGGTTTGATAATCAGATGGTTTGCTGGATGAAGCTATCATCTGCGCCGCTTTTTCTTCTGTCACTTGATAAGTACGCTGAATCAGTTGATTCAACTGTTCCGTACTGACAGGAGTCTCTTGTTTATACAAAATCTGTCCGTTTTGCATCACCAATGCGTACATTTGGGTAGCATGAATGCCAAATACGGCAACTTTTTCATTAGTCAATTCAGGTGCATGATTATTAATCCAAAAAGCATAGGCATTTCTCTGAGCCAAAAGATCCAAATCTAAGGCAGACAGATCAAGTCCTGCATTTTCAAACATTTCAATAACAGGCTCAATATCGTCTTTTCTAGCTGCTACGGTTGTAATCTGCTGCCCCGCCGGGGAAACGGATACGCCGGTCACCTGATAGTCATAACTCATTTCATCAATAGGACCGATTGCTGAAATTTCAGATTCAGCAAACTCGTCCAAATCAAGTTCGGTATCGCGAGGGTTGTAAGTTATGCTCTCTATTGTTGCCAAGCTTTGTGGTACAGCTGCAACAAAGTTCTTACAAGAACTGCGCAATTGCGTATAAGTATGTTGCAAATAGGTGACAAGTTGGTCGTAATCTTGGATTTTGTTACCTTTTACAATATTTTTAGGTAATTTGGTAATAACGTATTTTTCTAGCTGAATTTGGTTTAAACTACGGCCTGTCAGCTGAACCATCTTAATGGCATGCTGGCTGATGTCGATGCCGATAGCGGCTCGGTTGCTTAACCCTCCGGAAGCTTTACTTGCCTTGCTGGTTTTGCTTTTAGGGCTTTTTGATAAGCTAATCATATAATTTCCCTGTATTGTTAGGAGTGAGTAACTGTTTCGATATCCGTAAAGGATTTCTTTTTCTTTGCACAGTAAATACTGTGTTTCACAGAAATCGGTTTCTATTTTACTTTATTTAATGCCAGTGATGGCAAAAATTATTACTTAGTCATGATTAAAAAGATTATAACGACCTGTCTTGGTTTGATATTAGGATTGGCACTCTTCGGTGTCGGCTTGCTCGCTATTGCGATTTTGGTCACATACCCCAAGTTGCCTGCTCTTGATTCTTTACAACACTACCAACCCAAAATGCCCCTCACAGTATATTCTGCCGACGGTCAGATTATTGGGGTTTACGGTGAACAGCGCCGGGAGTTTACAAAAATTGGAGATTTTCCAAAGGTTTTGAAAGACGCTGTTATTGCCGCAGAAGATAAACGTTTCTATGAGCACTGGGGCGTAGACGTAGTAGGCATTGCCCGTGCCGCTATCGGCAACGTAGTCGCCGGCGGTTTGCAATCGGGTGCCAGTACCATTACTCAACAGGTAGCAAAGAACTTCTACTTGAGTAACGAGCGTACATTTACCCGTAAATTCAATGAAGCCCTATTGGCCTATAAAATCGAACAGACGCTTAGTAAGGATCAGATTTTAGAACTGTATTTCAACCAAATCTATTTGGGTCAACGGGCATACGGTTTTGCCTCTGCCGCTCAAATCTATTTCAACAAAAACGTGAAAGATTTGACTTTGGCTGAAGCATCCATGCTGGCAGGCCTACCTAAAGCGCCTTCAGCGTATAACCCCATCGTTAACCCCGAGCGCGCCAAACAGCGCCAAGCCTACATCCTGCGAAACATGCAGGAAGAAAATATGATTACTGCACAACAACGTGATCAAGCTTTGAAAGAAGAGCTGCATTATGAACGTTTTGTGCAAAACATCGACCAAAACGCTTTGTATGTTGCTGAAATGGCACGCCAAGAGTTGTATGAAAAATATGGCGAGGACGCATACACCCAAGGCTTTAAGGTCTACACAACCGTCAATACTGCCAACCAACGTGTTGCTACTGAAGCCCTTAGAAAAGCGTTGCGTAATTTCGACAGAGGCAGCAGTTATCGCGGCGCAGAGAACTACATCGACCTCAGCAAAACTGATGACGTAGAAGAAACGATCAGCCAATATCTTTCTACTTTATATACGGTTGACAAAATGGTTCCGGCCGTTGTCTTGGAGGCCTCTAAAAAAGGAGTTCTGATTCAACTACCTAGCGGGAAAAGATTCAATCTGAACAGCTACGCGCTCGGCTTTGCAGCCCGTGCAGTCAACAACGAAAAAATGGGAGACGACCGTATTCGTCGCGGTTCCGTTATCCGTGTCAAAGGTGGCGGCAACAATTGGTCTGTCGTTCAAGAACCCCTATTGCAAGGTGCTCTGGTTTCATTAGACGCGAAAACAGGTGCCGTGCGTGCATTGGTCGGCGGTTATGACTTCCACAGCAAAACATTTAACCGTGCCACCCAAGCCATGCGCCAACCAGGTTCTACCTTTAAGCCTTTCGTATACTCTGCGGCACTCGCCAAAGGCATGACAGCATCCACCATGATTAATGACGCACCACTCTCCCTGCCGGGTAAAGGTGCCAATGGTTCTGCTTGGAATCCTAAAAACTCAGACGGCCGTTATGCAGGCTATATCACCCTGCGCCAAGCATTGACCGCCTCTAAAAACATGGTTTCCATCCGAATCTTGATGTCCATCGGTATCGGATACGCGCAACAATACATCCAACGTTTCGGCTTCAAACCGTCCGAAATCCCTGCCAGCCTGTCTATGGCGCTTGGTACCGGTGAAACAACACCATTGCGTGTCGCTGAAGCATATAGCGTCTTTGCCAATGGCGGTTACAAAATTTCCGCATACGTCATCGACAAGATTTATGACAGCGAAGGTCGTCTGAAAGCACAAATGCAACCTCTTGTTGCAGGTGAAAACGCTCCTCAAGCCATCGACCCGCGTAACGCATACATCATGTACAAAATCATGCAAGACGTTGTCCGTGTCGGTACTGCACGAGGCGCCTCCGCACTTGGCCGTTCCGATATCGCCGGTAAAACCGGTACGACGAACGACAATAAAGATGCATGGTTCGTCGGCTTCAACCCAAGTATTGTCACTGCCGTATACATCGGCTTCGACAAACCGCGCAGCATAGGCCGCGCAGGTTACGGCGGCACGATTGCCGTTCCAGTCTGGGTCGATTACATGCGCTTCGCGCTCAAAGGCGTAGAAAACAAAGGCATGAAAGCACCGGCAGGTATCGTGAACAGCGGCGGCGAATACTATATGAAAGAACGTATGACCACCAGCTCCGATATCACTCTGGACAATAGCGGTACCGTTCCACGCCCTGCACAACAACCTTCCCGACAACAACGCCCGGCAAATGCCAACACTGCCGCAACGCCTGATAGTGATCGGGATGGCGGAGACCGCGGTCGCGGTGATTTGCAAGAAACGCCGGTACAGCCAAGCAATGTTAACAATCGACAATTAGACTCACTGTTCTAATTACACCGGTCAAAAGGTCGTCTGAAACCCGAATCAGGAATTTCAGACGACCTTTTTATATATGGCAGCACAATCTCAATTCATTGCCATGTGAACAAGATAGAAAAATTCACTTTAAACCGATACAGCATTGCCTCATCCGAGCCTAAAGCGGAGAGTTTCCCCAAATGCTAAAAAAACCAGTTTCATGTCATCTGCACTGCTCATCAAACTTATCCCCTACCCCTTGATTTCAAATTACCTCACCACGCTAGATTCCGCCCCTTCCACTCACTCCATCAATCAAACGAATAGTGGATTAACTTTAAACCAGTACGGCGTTGCCTCGCCTCGCCTTGTCCTGATTTAAAGTTAATCCACTATAAAAACAACAAGGTCGTCTGAAACATGATCCAACATTTTCAGACGACCTTTTCGGGTTTATCTATTTCAAAGCAACATACACGGCAGTAAGACGATTTTGTTCCCTCACCCTGCAAGACAATAAACGGATTTGCGTCCCGTCAATGCAGACCATACTACGACCGATTACAATGACTCGGAATTTTCCGGATTTCCGATATTCAAGTTGTCCATTTCTTCTTGATGCGTAGCAAACCATTCTCCGACGACTTGGTTGACTTCTTCGATGCCTTGCTTTTTAAGGCTGGAGAACAGTTGTACGCTGATGCGTTGACGGGTCATATAGGGTTTGAGCGATTTTTTGACTGCGCCTAAAGTTTTGATTTGCTCGTTTTTCGACAGTTTGTCGGCTTTCGACAACAAAATATGCACAGGGCGGCCGGTGATGTGGAAAAAGTCCAGCATCCGCAAATCCAGCTCTTTCAATGGGTGGCGCGCATCCATAATCAACACCAAGCCGATGAGCTGGCGCCGTTGTTGAAGGTAGTCGCCCAAGAGTTTGACCCAATGCGTACGGATGGCTTCGGGAACTTGTGCATAGCCGTAGCCCGGCAAATCGACCATGAAGCTGCCGTTGCTCAATTCGAAGAAATTGATGTGTTGGGTACGCCCCGGCGTTTTGGAAACGTAGGCGAGCCGGACATGGTTGGTCAGGGTATTGATCGCGCTGGATTTGCCTGCGTTGCTTCGTCCGACAAATGCGATTTCTGCGGGTGTGTTGGGCAGGTCTTTGAGATGGTTGACGGTGGTGAAGAATTTGGCGTTCTGAAAGAGGTTCATCCGTATTTCCTTGTTCCCTGAGACGGAGTGGCGGAATTTGCTGTGTTCATGTTGCGAAACATGGTAGTAATTTAATGTAAATCTAGTATAGAATAGCACGTTTATAGAATTATCGGTTTTTATCGGGTAAAATTTATCCGGCGTTTTGAGTATAAAAAAGGCATTGTCGCGGTATGCAATGCTGTAATCAGGAGCACTCCATGAAACGATTGACTTTAGCGGCCTTGGTTTTGGCTGCCGGCGCGGCTGTCGCTGCCCCGAAAGCGGATATTGCAAAAGGCAAAGAAGTGGCTACTACCATTTGTGCGGCATGTCATGCGGCGGACGGCAACAGCGGCATCGCCATGTATCCAAAGCTCGCCGCGCAACACAGTGCCTATATCTACCGTCAAACCTTGGACATTAAAGAAGGCAAACGTACAAACGGTTCCGCCGCTGTGATGAAACCTATGGTGATGAACCTGTCCGAACAAGACATTCTGAATGTATCCGCATTCTATGCCAAACAACAGGCCAAATCCGGCGAGGCTAACCCGAAACAAAATGATCCTGTTTTGGGCGGCAAAATCTACCGAGGCGGTTTGGTGGATAAAAAAGTTCCTGCCTGTATGTCCTGCCACGGCCCCAGCGGCGCGGGTATTCCGGGCGGCGGTACCGAAATCGGCGCATATCCGCGCTTAGGTGGCCAACATATGTCTTATGTGGTCGATCAAATGAAGGCATATAAATCCGGACAACGCAAAAACGCGATTATGGAAGATATTGCCAAACGCCTGACCGAAGAAGAGTTGAATGCGGTTTCCAACTTCATCCAAGGTCTGCATTGATTCCTGTCAATCCGTCTGTTTGCGGATGATGTGAATATCAAGGTCGTCTGAAAACGCTTGCCCTTGGGCGGTTGTTTTCAGACGACCTTGTGCGATGGTATGCCGCCGCTTTTGAGGCAATAAGTATTTTCAAATGGCAGCCTTTGGCTTTTTGCCCCATCATATCTATTTTTCGTGCCGTTCGATAATCGGGTCTCTTCCGAATCCCGACCATCCCCGTATTCTTTATCAAATCAAACCGCTATGAGCAAATCCCCTTCATCCGTCCCCCTTATCCGCAAACCTTGGTTCGCTTTTTTAAGCTCCATGCGTTTTGCCGTTGCCTTGCTCAGTCTTTTGGGTGTCGCTTCGGTTATCGGGACGGTGTTGCAGCAAAATCAGCCGCAGGTCAACTATGTTGTGAAATTCGGTCCGTTTTGGTCGCAGATTTTCAACTTTTTAGGCTTGTACGATGTTTATGCGTCCGCTTGGTTTGTGGTCATCATGATGTTTTTGGTGATATCGACCAGCTTGTGCCTGATTCGCAACGTTCCGCCTTTTCTCCGCGAAATCAAATCGTTCCGTGAAAACGCTAAAGAAAAATCATTGGCGGCGATGCGCCATTCGACTGTGTTGGAAGGCAAGATGTCGTCTGAAATCGCCCGGCGTTATCTCGAAGTACAAGGCTTCAGCTGCAAAACCGTAACGCGCGAAGACGGATCGGTTTTGGTTGCTGCTAAAAAGGGGGCGATGAACAAGTGGGGCTATATTTTTGCCCATACCGCGCTGATTGTGATTTGCTTGGGCGGCTTGATAGACAGCAACCTCCTGCTGAAAATCGGTATGCTGACCGGACGTGTCGTGCCGGACAACCATTCCGTCTATGCCAAAGACTTCAAACCGGAAAGCATTTTGGGTACGTCGAACCTGTCGTTCCGCGGCAATGTGAACATTACCGAAGGGCAAAGCGCGGACGTGGTCTTTCTCAATGCCGACAACGGGATGCTGGTTCAGGATTTGCCGTTTGAAGTGAAGCTGAAGAAATTCCACATCGACTTTTACAATACCGGGATGCCGCGTGATTTTGCCAGCGATTTGGAAATTACCGACAAGGAAAGCGGCAAAAAATCCGAACACACCATCCGCGTCAACCATCCGCTGACGCTGCACGGCATCACCATCTATCAAGCGAGCTTTGCCGACGGCGGCTCCGATTTGAAGTTCAAAGCCTGGAATTTGGGCAATCTCAGCCGCGAGCCGGTAACGCTCAGGGCGACATCTATGCGCGACTTCCCGCTCGACATCGGCAATACGTCCTACAAGCTGGAGTTTGACCAATTCACGTCTATGAACGTGGAAGACATGAGCAAGTCGTCTGAAAAAGAGCAAACCCTGCAATCAGCGATTAACGACGTGCGCGCCGTCTCTCAAGAAAACAAAAAATACACCAACATCGGCCCGTCCGTTGTTTACCGAATCCGCGACAAAGCGGGTCAGGCTGTCGAATATAAAAACTACATGCTGCCCGTTAAGCAGGAACAGGATTATTTCTTCATCACCGGTACGCGCACAGGTCTGGAACAGCAATACCGTTGGCTGCGCATTCCTGCCGATAAAACTTTCAAACCCGATACCTTCATGGCGATGCGCGAACTCTTGAAAGACGAAGCCGCACGCAAAGCCGTCATCCGCAACGCGACCTTGAACGCGCCCGACAACATCCGCGAGCAATTCACCCTTGCCGCCGAAAACACCTTGGGCATTTTTGCGAAAGGCGGCTATTTGGCGTTGGACGAATTTATCACCAAAAACATCCCCAAAGAGCAGCAGGAAAAAATGCAGGGATATTTTTACGAAATGCTGTTCGGCGTCATGAACGCCGTATTGGAAGAAACCATCCAAAAATACAAGCTGCCCGCATGGCCTCAAGACGAAGCGCGCAACCGCTTCCTGCTGCACAGCATGGACGCCTATACCGGCCTGACCGAATACCCCGCCCCCATGCTCCTGCAACTGGACGGCTTTGAAGAAGTCCGCTCCTCCGGCTTGCAAATGACCCGTTCGCCCGGTGCATTTTTAGTCTATTTAGGCTCTGTTTTGCTGGTTCTCGGCACGATATTTATGTTCTACATCCGCGAGAAACGCGCGTGGGTCCTGTTTTCAGACGACCACATCCGCTTTGCCATGTCTTCCAGCCGCAACGAGCGCGACCTGCAAAAAGAGTTTCCGCAACATACACAAAGCCTGCAACGACTGGCGAAAGATTTAAACCATGACGCATAACCATAACCCCCTACCCGAACACGAGCTGCTGACGCACAAATCGTTCCTCAAGTCCCTGAATACGGTCGACTGCCTATTCGCCCTCCTGACCGCAGCCGGCGCATTCTTCGCCCAAACCCGCATTCAGCACGCCATGGACATCTACGAAATGGTGATTTTGTGGGCAAGCGCGGGCATTACCGTCTTTTTAGGCTGGTTTTTCAAACCCATGCGCTGGTTTGCCCCCTTGTGTGCCGTCCTCGCATACGGCGCCGTCATGCTCTACGATGGCGACATCACACACGCCGACGGCTTCCTGCTCAAATACTTCCTCAGCAGCCAGTCCGCGATTATGTGGCAATGCGCCTTCGTTTTCTTCGCACTCTTCGCCTATATCACCGGCGCCGTGTTGGCACAACGCAAAAACGTCGCCACCAATACCCTGCTCGGCATGGGTTCCGTATTCGCCTGGGTGTCCGCCGTCGCAGGCTTTACCGGACTTTTAGTGCGCTGGCACGAAAGCTACCTCCTGCGCCCTGACGCAGGACACATCCCCGTTTCCAACCTCTACGAAGTCTTCATCCTCTTCCTCGTCATCACCGCTCTGATGTACCTCTACTACGAAGCCCGTTTCGCCGTACAAAAACTCGGCGGCTTCGTCTTCAGCTTCATGGCGATCGTCGTCGGCTTCGTCCTTTGGTACAGCTTTTCCCGCGAAGCACACACCATCCAACCCCTGATTCCCGCCCTGCAATCATGGTGGATGAAAATCCACGTCCCCGCCAACTTCATCGGCTACGGCGCATTCTGTATCGCCGCCATGCTCGGCATCGCCGAACTCTGGGCATTGAGAAACGAAAACGCCGGCAAAAAATCATGGCTGCCGCATTCGCAAGTCATCGAAGAAGTCATGTATAAAGCCATCGCCGTCGGCTTTCTATTCTTTACCATCGCCACTATCCTCGGCGCACTGTGGGCTGCCAAAGCATGGGGACGCTACTGGAGCTGGGACCCGAAAGAAACTTGGGCATTCATTGTCTGGCTCAACTACGCCGTCTGGCTGCACCTGCGCCTCGTCGCCGGCTGGCGCGGCAAAATCCTCGCATGGTGGGCAGTCATCGGACTCTTCGTTACCGCCTTCGCCTTCATCGGCGTCAACATGTTCCTGAGCGGCCTGCACTCTTACGGCACCTTGTAATCGTCAAGGCACAATATTGAAAGGTCGTCTGAAAGCCCATACGGTTTTCAGACGACCTTTTTTGAAAATACGGGCTGTGCTTGTATCTCTTTTGCTTTGATGGCTTCCGTTTAAAACAAAGGAATCTCTCTCAAGAAAACACGGGGGCTTCAATCCCTCCCTTAGTAGAGGTCGTCTGAAAACAGTTTCCCATTTTCAGACGACCTTTTCGCACCATCAGGCGCAGCAAAATACAATCACACCAAATTCACCCCCAATATCCCTCCCCTTCCTATTGAAACACCCCTTCCGATAGACCATAATCCCATCTATCACACAAAACACTTGTACATTGCGCCGATTTACCCCTGTTTTGCCCTCAACCCCCACATCAAAATAACAAAGGTCAACATCATGTGCCAACTGCTCGGCATGAACTGCAACACCCCCACAGACATCGTCTTTTCCTTTGAAGGCTTCCGCCGCCGCGGCGGCATTACCGACCACCATGCAGACGGTTTCGGTATCGGCTTTTTCGAAGGCAAAGGCGTACGCCTGTTCCACGACGACAAACCCAGCGCCGCCTCGCCCGTCGCCGACCTCGTTCGCGCCTACCAAATCAAATCCGAAAACGTCATCGCCCACATCCGCAAAGCCTCGCAAGGACAAACCTCGCTGGCAAACACCCACCCCTTCATGCGCGAAATGTGGGGCGAATACTGGCTGTTTGCACACAACGGACATTTAATCGATTTCTACCCCGAACAAGGCGAGTATTACCATGCCGTCGGCACCACCGACTCCGAACGCGCCTTCTGCTACATCCTCAATCGCCTGCGCAGCCGCTTCGCCACCAAGCCCGACCCGGACACCCTATTCGACGCCCTCGCCGCGCTGACCCACGAAATCCGCCGCTTCGGACTGTTCAACTTCGTTATGTCCAACGGCGACAACCTGTTTGCCCACGCCAGTACGCTTTTGCACTACATCGTACGCAAAGCCCCGTTCGGCAAAGCACGGCTTTTGGACGACGACGTCATGGTCGATTTTTCCGAAGTCACCACCCCCAACGACAAAGTCGCCGTCATCGCCACCTTACCGCTGACCCGTGACGAAACCTGGTCGCAACTGGCAGTGGACGAACTGGTCATGTTCCGACAAGGCGACATCGCCCGCAGCGACCGTCCTGAACAACCCGTCTATATGAGCGTAGAAGAAGGCTTGGCAATCGCCCGCGCCGTCGGCGTATCCGTTTAAAACAAAGAGGTCGTCTGAAAACCCAGATTCAAGGTTTTCAGACGACCCCTTCAACCCATAATAAACCCACCGACTATACGGGAATAGCTCAATCGGCTACAATTCCGTTTCACAAACAAATAAATTCAAAAACTTATGAAATGTCCGTTTTGTCAGCATCCCAATACTCAAGTCACTGATTCGCGGCTCTTGGAAGAGACGAACAGCATCCGCCGCCGCCGCCGTTGCGTGGAGTGCGGGCAGCGGTTCAGTACGTTTGAAACGGTCGAAATGCGGATGCCGCAGGTGATTAAATCCAACGGTACGCGCGTGGCGTTTAATCCGCACAAGCTGAGAACCAGTTTGGAACGGGCTTTGCACAAACGCCCGATCGCCCAGGAAAAAATCGATGAAACGGTCGCACTGATTGAGCAGCGTCTGTATCAGTCGGGCAACAAGGAAGTGCCGTCGCGCATGGTGGGGGAAATGGCGATGGAGGAATTGGCAAAAATCGATCAGGTCGCTTATGTCCGTTTTGCTTCCGTGTATAAAAGTTTCAACGACGTGTCCGAGTTTACTCAGGCAATCGCCACGCTGGTGCAGACTGACGGGAAATAGGTCGTCTGAAAGCGGTGTGTTGATGATGAAGAGGATGTTTATGAAAAGAGTTTTATCCGTAGCCGCCGCACTATTCTGCCTTGCCGCCTGCAGCCCCGAGCAGAACAATGCCGCGCCGAAAGCCGCCTCCGATACGGTTCAAACGCTGACGAGCATGGACGGCAAAATTTCCATCTCCGTTCACAACAGCCACTTCACCGACATCATCGCCGATTCCGCCCGCCATCCGAAAAACGTTCCCGCCTCCAGCCTGATTCTGCTCCAACACGACCCTGAAGCGCGCATTACGATTTATGCGGCGAACAACGGCCCGGCGCAAACGGATGCCAAAACCTATTTCGCCGAACTCAAAACCGCCCTGCAATCGGACGAGACTCAAAATGTCCGCGTCGGCATCGCCACCGACAACCGCATGAATTACCAAACCGACCGCGAAGACCGGCAAGGAAAGTTCAACCAATACTGCATCGCCATTCACGAAGCCAATATTTATACCGTTTGCGCGTACAGCCATCACGCGGGTCAGAAGGAATTGTCGGAAGTATTGAAAGAATTGAGCTTGTCGCGTTAATGAGTTGACGAATGGAATACGGCGAAAGAAAAGGTCGTCTGAAAACGGAAAACTTTAAGAAATCCAAATTATGTTTGATTGTATTGATACCCAAATGATGCAAAACGCCCTTGCCCTTGCGCGGCTCGGGCGTTTTTCCACTTCCCCCAACCCGCGCGTCGGCTGCGTGATTGCACACGGCAGCCAAATCGTCGGGCAGGGGTTTCATGTTAAAGCGGGCGAACCGCACGCCGAAGTGCATGCACTGCGGCAGGCGGGCGAAATGGCGCGCAGGGCGACGGCTTATGTGACGCTCGAACCGTGCAGCCATTACGGCCGCACGCCGCCCTGCGCCGAAGCCCTAATCGGTTCGGGCGTGTCGCGCGTGGTCACTGCCATGACCGACCCCAATCCTTTGGTGGCAGGCAAAGGTTTGGCAATGCTCGAAGCCGCAGGCATCCGCACCGAAAGCGGTTTGCTGGAAACCGAAGCGCGCGAACTCAACCGCGGCTTCCTTTCCCGTATCGAACGCGGCCGCCCGTTTGTCCGCGTCAAATGCGCCGCCAGCCTGGACGGCAAAACCGCGCTCGCCGACGGACGCAGCTACTGGATTACCGGTGAAGCCGCAAGGGCGGACGTACAAACCTTACGCGCGGAAAGCTGCGCCGTCCTTACCGGCATCGGCACGGTGCTTGCCGACAACCCGCGCCTCAACGTCCGCGCCTTCCCGACCCTGCGCCAACCTGCGCGTATCGTGTTGGACAGCAAACTGCAAACGCCGCTGAACAGCCACATGGTTTCAGACGACCTCAGCCCCACCGTCATCGTAACCGACGTCGATGATGAAGAACGCCTCAAGCCATACCGCGCGTTCAGTCATATCCGCATCTTGAGGTCGTCTGAAAACGCCAACGGACGTATAGACCTTGCCGCACTGCTGCCCCAATTGGCAGAACTGGGCTACGGCGAGATTATGGTCGAAGCGGGCGCGACGCTGACCTCCGCCTTTATCGAAGCAGGCTTGGCAGACGAAATCGTGTTGTACCAAGCGCCGAAAATCTTAGGCGAAGGCAGAAGCCTGCTCACCCTCCCTGCCAACCCTGCCGTTTTAGCTTCGGAAGGCGAGTGGGAAAGCCGTTCGGTAGAGCTGATCGGGCAGGACGTAAAATGGGTTTTGCGTAGAAAATAGGCTGCCTCGTAAACCAGAAAGGTCGTCTGAAAACTGATTTGGGTTTTCAGACGACCTTTTTGTCAGAAGCAACGGTGTTTTACTGCATCGCCTGATTTGCTTGACAGAGTTACAAATACCGCTTCAACATATACTGAAGTAATATTAATTTTAGGTTAAATTACGCAAATATATTAATACTAATTTTTATTAATTATTTGTATTTCCGATATTATATTTAGTCACTGACGGTATAGTCATTACTAAAAATAATACAATTCAAAATCTTACCGCCCAGCTTGATTATAATATTTGCATAAACATTTCCCAACACTCCATTATCGCCGGGCAATGCTGCATTTGCACATGCAAAACTTTTACGTCCAAAACCAATCTTAGGGAAAGATTTATTTTCAACACCGACAAAACGGATTCCGACCCTGCTGTTTTTATGACTGCCGGCCGGGGTTCTGCTGCGGCATTTTGCACTGTGCGGCACGCCCTTTTCCATCACATGAGACTTGTCATGAAAAATATTACCATTCAGAAATTTGCAGATAAAACCGCCAAAATCGGCATCGTCGGCCTGGGCTATGTCGGCCTGCCGCTGATGCTCCGTTATGTGGACATCGGTTATCAGGTTTTGGGCTTCGACATCGACAAAACCAAAGTCGACAAACTCAACAAAGGCGAAACCTACATCGAGCATATTCCTGCCGAGAAAATCGCCGCCGCTTCAAACAGCCTGTTTGAAGCCACCACCGACTTCTCCCGCATCGGCGAAGTGGAAGCCGTGATTTTGTGCGTACCGACTCCGTTGAACAAATACCGCGAGCCGGACATGAGCTTCGTTATCGACACCACCGACGCGGTGAAACCTTACCTTCGCGCCGGTCAAGTGCTGTCTTTGGAATCCACCACCTACCCCGGTACGACCGAAGAAGAATTGCTGCCGCGCGTTGAAGAAGGCGGCTTGAAAGTCGGTAAAGACGTTTTCTTGGTGTACTCTCCGGAACGCGAAGACCCGGGCAACCCGAATTTTGAAACCCGCACCATCCCGAAAGTCATCGGCGGTCATACCCCTGCTTGTTTGGAAGTCGGTATCGCGCTGTATCAGCCTGCCATCGACAAAGTCGTACCGGTAAGCTCCACCAAAGCCGCCGAGCTGACCAAACTTCTGGAAAACATCCACCGCGCCGTGAACATCGGCTTGGTGAACGAGATGAAAATCGTCGCCGACAAAATGGATGTCGATATTCACGAAGTCATCGCTGCCGCGGCAACCAAACCGTTCGGCTTCGTTGCCTACTATCCCGGTCCGGGCTTGGGCGGACACTGTATCCCCATCGACCCGTTCTACCTGACTTGGAAAGCGCGCGAATACGGCGTAAACACCCGCTTCATCGAGTTGGCAGGCGAAGTGAACTCCCATATGCCCGATTACGTCATCAGCAAAGTGGGCCTGGCTTTGAACGAACACAACCGTTCCATCAAAGACAGCAAAATCTTGGTTTTGGGTATCGCCTACAAGAAAAATGTGGACGACATGCGCGAAAGCCCGTCTGTGGAAGTGATGGACCGCCTGCACAAATTGGGCGCAAACATTTCCTACTCTGACCCGCACGTGCTTGAGTTCCCATACATCCCCGGCCACCACTACTTCGACCTGAAGAGCGAGCCGCTGACGCCGGAAACCGTAGCGAAATACGACTGCGTAGTCCTGACCACCGACCATGACAAGTTTGACTACGACATGATTGCCGAACACGCCAAACTGATTGTCGATACGCGCGGCAAGTTCCCTGCGAAAAACCCGAAAGTCGTGAAAGCGTAACACCTTTGACGATTGAGGCAGACTGCCTGCCGACGGGTTTCGGCAGGCAGTCGGCTTTCTTAGACCGTTTGTTTTCAGACGACCTAAGAAAGCCCTTATTTATATGATGATGCTGCGTTTTCAGGTCGTCTGAAAATCTTGGCGGCAGCCAATCCCTCCTATTTATGAATATAAGAAAAATACTCGGCTATGCCTTGGGTCCGATAGGCAGTGCGGCTTTCGGCATCCTCTCGCTTCCGCTGATTTCATGGTACTACCCTACGGAAGACATCGGCCGTATCGTCTTGCTGCAAACCATATCCGCTCTGACCATCCTGATTTTGGGGCTGGGCTTGGATCAGGCGTATATCCGCGAATACTACGTCAGCGAAGACAAAGCCGCGCTGTTCAAATCCTTCAGCCTGTCCCCGTTTGTTTTGAGCATTGCCGGGGTATTGCTGATACTTTTGTGGAATCCTTCTTGGCCTTCCAAAATTATTTTTAATTTGAACAACACCAAGCTGGGTATTCTGTTTTTAGTTTTTTTACTGACCACCCTGTTTATCCGCTTTTTCTCGCTCATCCTACGGATGCAGGAAAAGGCAATTGCTTTCTCACTCAGCCAGCTGACACCGAAATTCCTGATTTTGGTTTTGGTTTTGCTCTTCATCCTAATCGGCTTGCCAACCCATACCACCAGTTTGGTCTTTGCCTATACCGCCGCCCAAATACTGACCGTCGCTGTATTGATCTACCAAACCCGAACCGATTTGGCCGCCGCCATCCGTTCGCCTTGGTCGGCAAAGCTGCACAAAATGGGTCTGCAATACGGACTGCCTTTGGCATTCGGCAATCTCGCCTACTGGGGGCTGACGTCTATCGACCGCTTTGTTTTGAAAGAAATGGCAAGTTTGGAGCAACTGGGGATTTACTCGATGGCGGTCAGCTTCGGCGCCGTCGCCCTGATTTTCCAAAGCGTATTCTCAACCATATGGGCGCCATTGGTGTTCAAATGGGTTGAAGACAACACCAACCTCGACAAAATCGGCGGCATTACCCTGTCGATGACTGCGCTCATCAGCGCGATGGTTTGCTTTATCGGTATTTTTTCGCCGGTGGTCACTTGGATCCTTCCCGGGGAATATGCATCGGTACAGTTTATTTTACTGTCGTGCATGATGTTTCCTTTGTTTTATACGCTGACGGAAGTGACCGGCATCGGTTTGAACGTCGTCAAAAAAACCTGGCTGATTACCGCAGTCAATATTGCGGCATTCCTGCTGAACTTCAGCCTGCTGTATTGGCTGGTTCCGCTCTTGGGTGCACGGGGCGCCGCAATGGCGAGCGCGACTTCTTTTTGGGTGTTTATGCTCATCAAGACAGAATTGTCTTCAAGGATGTGGCAGAAGCTGCCCTGCCGGAAAATTTATACCCACACCGCACTCTGCCTGATTTTGTGCCTGGGCTACACCTACTTCGGCAACACCGGCAACTACTACATTTTTGCTTTAATCTGGCTGGCAGGTTTGATTGCCCTGACTGTGAAATACAAAACATCACTTTCTTCAGCTTTATCAGCAGTGAAAGGTCGTCTGAATAAAAAACATTCAACACAATAACAACCATACTGCGCGCAGTTTTTGATTCTGCCGCTACAAAACGCTTACTCACCGAGAATCTTTGATTTTGTGCCCTGTCCGCAACCCATGCGGCTTGTACGCCGACACACTCGATACAGGTATTATCATGCATACATTAATCATTCCTTCTTGGTATCCATCCACTCCGGACGACGTCAACGGAATCTTCTTCCGCCTGCAAGCACAAGCCTTGCAACGCTCCGGAGTCAAAGTAGGGGTCGTTGCACCGATATTCCGTTCGTTCAGAACTCAGGCAAAAACTGCGTTCAACCCGAAAAATTACGGAATAAGAACCTACATCGACAAAGACGTACCGACTTATGTGTACGACAGCATGTTTTTCTTCCCGCGCATCCCGCATATCGACCGCAAACGGGAAATCGCCGCCAGTATGAAACTGTTCCACCGATACGTTGCAGACCACGGCATGCCCGATGTCCTGCACGCGCACTGCGTCAACAGCGGCGGCATCATTGCATACGAAATCCACAAAGCAACCGGCATTCCGTATGTCATCACCGAACACAGTACCACCTACGCCCGCAAACTTATCCGCAACTGGCAACGCCCATTGATGTATGCCGCCGCCCAAAACGCCGCCTGCCGCCTGGCCGTCAGCCGCGACTTTGCCGAACTGCTGAAAGAAGAATACCGCGGATTGGAGTGGCAATATGTTCCCAATATCCTGTCCGCCAGCTTTGAAGCGCCGATCGACCTTGCCGACAAACCCGCCAACGAAGACTTTACCTTCTGCTCGGTCGCGCACCTGCAACATAAAAAAGGCTACGACATCCTGCTGCCCGCCTTTGCCGAAGCAGTCAAAGCCTATCCGAACCTGAAACTGAAAATCGGCGGCGGCGGCTACGAAGAATTCAAGCTGCACCGTCTGGCAAAAGATTTGGGGCTGGAAAACAACGTTATCTTTGAAGGTCGTCTGAAAAACGAAGAAGTCTTGGAATTGATGTATCAAAGCGATGCCTTCGTATTGGCCAGCCGCCACGAAACTTTCGGTGTTGTTTTCATCGAGGCTTTGGCGCAAGGGCTGCCCGTCATCGCGACGCGCTGTGGTGGTCCTGAGACTATCGTCAATCCATCCAACGGGCTTTTGGTCGATGTCGGAGACCAAAAATCGCTGACGGAAGCACTTATCTCCCTCTATCGGAACCGGAAAAAATATTTCCCGCGCCTGTTGCGCGAAAACTGCCTGAAAGAATTTGGAGAGCGTCCCGTTACCGAACAAATCATTTCTGCATATAATAAAGCTCTTGGAACGACCTAAATTTCAGGAAGCAACGTGAAAATTAAAAAACAAAATATATACATTACTATGCTTTATACGATGGTTACCGCCTACATGCTGGGGCCGATGCTGTCGTATAAACTGGGGATTCCGCGTATCGACAATCCGCTGACCCTCTTGCTGGTGCCTGCCACCCTGCTGATTTTTTTCATAGAAAACAAAACATTCAACAGCAAGGCAGGACTCATGCTGATGGCAGTCGGGCTGATGACCGGCTGGAGCGCAATCCATCTGTTCATCACGCCCTTGGATTCGGTCAGGGTCATGGATACTTTTTTCTTCCTGTCGGTCGCCGGTTTGTTTTACCTGCTGTATCTGATTTTGAGCCGACACGAAAACCCCTTGCGCTTCGTACGCAGGCTGTTGGTTTACTTTTGTGCCTTTATCATTATTCCGCCCGTTATCGAGGTGTTGACCGGCATCCAGTTTGTCAAATCAGACGAAATTTTGGCGATTGAGGCCGGCGTTATTAAAGGTTTTTTCTTCAACCCCAACAACTTGGGTACGACTGCCCTCTTCTTCGCCCCTGCCGTGTTGATATTTTTCAATATCGGTGTCAACAAAAGGGAATATTTGTTCGGCTGGATTTTATTTTTGAGTTTGGGCGCGATTGTTTTCGCCAGCGCATCGCGTACGGCGACGATGAGTTACATCATTTTGTTTATCCTGAACTTGATTTACCGTAACAACGGGCTGTTTACGCTGATGACCATAGGCGTTACAGGCGCAGGCTTGTCGATGATTCCGAAACAGTACATTGCCGATTTCCTGCTCTCGATGCACGGCAATGCCTTTTTGGAAAACATTTCTTCCCGCCTGTATTTGTTCCTGTTCAATTTGGAGAGTGACAACTCGGTCGGCTACCGCCAAGAAATTTACAACTACTTCTGGAGCAATCCGCCGCTTTTGCTTTACGGCTACGGCCCTAAAAACTTTCAGGAATACTTCGGCGGGCATTTGAGCGACAGCCTCGGTTTTGAAAACCCGCACAGTTTCATTATCGAACTGTATTTGGGCTTCGGCATGATTTCCTTAATCGGCTTCATCTGTTACATCATTTGGTATGCAGTGAACGTCTTTTTAAGCCAAAACCTGCGGAACAAACAAAAAGCCATCGGCTTGGCGGCAATCGGTCTGTTTATTTTGGGCGGCTTCATCCCGTCCACCATTTTGCGTATGCCCTTCCTCTGGCTGCCCTGCTTTTTGATTTTCCTGTACAGCGTCCTGCCGCAGCGCGATACGGCGTATAACGCGTACCGATATACCCCTTGATAGAAAACACGATATGAAAAAAATTGTTTTGACTACTTCCATGTCCGGCCTCGGCGGCACTGAAAATGCGACCTTCCGCTTGGGACGGTTGCTCAGGCAGCGCGGCCACGAGGTCGTCCTTGCCTCTTCCGATGGCCCGCTCATCAAAGAAGCCCAAGCCTTGGGCATCCAATGGCGTCCGATTGATTTTTATCAGGGCGGCATCTTGGGCTACATCAAAGGCATGTTCGCCTACATGAAAATGTTGAAACAAGAAAAACCCGACATCATCCATTGTCAAATGGCGCGTATCGTTCCCGCCTGTGCCATCGCGGCGAAAATCTCTTCGCCGAAAACCAAAGTGTTCTACCACGCGCGCGGTTTGGATGCCGAAACTTATCCGAAAATCGCCAAACTTTTCGACAAGTTGGGCGTATACATTATCGGCAACTGCAGACACGAGCAGGAAAAACTCATCCGCCACGGTTTCCCTGCCAACCGCATCACCTACACCTACAACGCCCTGCACAAAGCCGATTACGTTCCTGAAAAAACCGCCAAAGACTACGTCATGCTCGGCACACTGTCGCGCTTGGATACCGTCCGCGCCGTGCATGTGATGCTGGACATCTTTAAGAAAATGGTTGACCGCAATATGCCTGTGCGCCTGAACGTAGCAGGCATAGGCGAGGAGATGGACAATCTGAAAGCGCAAGCAAAACGACTGGGTATAGACGACAAAGTCACCTTTCTCGGCGGCGTGCGCGATTTGACCGGCTATTTCAAAGACGTGGATATTTTGGTGAACACGCCGCACTGCATCGGCGACCACGGCGCAGGCGTCGGCAACAACATCCTTGAAGCCGGCCTCTACGACACGCCCGTCGTCACCTACAACATGGGCGGCATTTCCGAAATGGTCATTACCGGCGAAACCGGATACTGTTTCCCCTTCGGCGAAGACGAAGCCTTTATCGAAGCCGTCGATCAACTCATCAAGCAGCCCGAGTTGCGCGAAAAGATGGGCAAAGCCCTGCATAAACATGTTGAGACCTTGTGTTCCGATGATGAAATCTATCGCACCACAATGGCCGCTTACGATATGTGAGGTCGTCTGAAAAAATGAACATCACCATCGTCGCCCCCTACTGTTCGCTGCCGTCCGAGCCGCATTTCAACCGCTTCTGGTATCTTGCCGAGCTGTTGTCGCAGTCGCATGACGTATTGCTGATTACCAGCAATTTCAAACACTACGACAAATCTTTCAGACGGCCTCAAGACGCTGAGGCTGCCTCGAAAGGTCGTCTGAAAGTCATGCTGCTGGAAGAGAGCGGCTACGGCAAAAACGTCTCGCTGGACCGCGTCAAAAGCCATCATGTGTTCGTCAAACATTTTGAGCAATGGCTGAACAACTGCCGTCCGGGCGAACAAGACGTCGTCTTTTCCGCCTACCCGCTGATCGCCACCAACCTGCTTTTGGGCGAACACAAAGCACGTTTGGGCTACAAGCTGATTATCGACGTGCAGGACGTATGGCCGGAATCCTTCTCCTCGGTCGTGCCGTTTTTGAAAAAAATCCCGCACAACCTGCTGCCCTTCTCCTCCCGCGCCAACCGTGCCTACCGCTACGCCGACGCGCTGGTCGCCGTGTCGCAAACCTACCTCGACCGCGCCAAAGAAGCCAATCCGAACGTGCCCGGCGAAGTCGTCTATATCGGCGCGGATTTTCCGAAACTCGATGCCGCGCCGGCAAAAGACTTCGGCGACGACAAAACCCGTTTCTTCTATTTGGGTACGCTCAGTTACAGCTATGACGTGGAAACCGTGTGCAAAGGCGTTCGGAAACTGTTGGACGACGGCGAAAATGTAGAGCTGCACATCATGGGTGGCGGCCCCGATTTGGACAGGCTCAAACAATACGCCTGCGACGGTATTAAGTTTTACGGCTACATCCCCTACGCCGAAATGATGTCGGTCGCCAAAGGCTGCGACATCTCGGTCAACGCCATCCATTCCTACGCCATGCAGTCGATTACCAACAAACTGTCCGACTACATGGCATTGCAAAAACCGATTTTAAACAGCCAGGTCAACGACGAAGTTGCCGAAGTCCTCACCCTGCTGCCGCACGCGGACTACCGTTCCGGCGATGTGGACAGCTTCGTCCAAGCCGCCAAAGACATTCTGGCGCGCAAAAACGACCCCGTTCAATCCGACGAAATCGTCCGCCGCTTCAAGCGCGACGTGGCGTATCAAAAAATCGTCAACCTGATTGAAAGATTAGCCCATGAGTAAATTCTTCAAACGCCTGTTTGACATCATCGCCTCCGCCTCAGGACTGATTTTCCTCTCGCCCGTATTTTTGATTTTGATATACCTCATCCGCAAAAACTTGGGCGAACCGGTATTCTTCACCCAAGAGCGGCCGGGCAAAGACGGCAAACCGTTCAAAATGATCAAATTCCGCTCCATGCGCGATGCGGTCGATAAAGACGGCAACCCGCTGCCCGACAGCGAGCGGCTGACCCCTTTCGGCAAGAAACTGCGCGCGACGAGCTTGGACGAACTTCCTGAACTTTGGAACGTTCTAAAAGGAGATATGAGCTTGGTCGGCCCACGACCACTGTTGATGAGCTACCTGCCGCTTTACAACGAATTTCAAAACCGCCGCCACGAAATGAAACCGGGCGTAACGGGTTGGGCGCAGGTCAACGGGCGCAACGCGCTTTCGTGGGACGAAAAGTTCGCACACGATATTTGGTATATCGACCATTACAGTTTTTGGCTGGACATGAAAATCCTGTTTTTGACAGTCAAAAAAGTCTTTATCAAAGAAGGTATTTCGGCTGAGGGAGAAGCCACCATGCCCTATTTCACAGGAAATGACACTGATGCGAAAAAATAACGTACTTATCCTTTCCGCGGGAAGGCGCGTCGAATTGGTACAGGATTTTCAAACCGAAGCTGCCAAGTTTTCAGACGACGTCAAGATTTTGACGACGGATTTGGTACCGCGCATGTCTTCCGCCTGCCACGTTTCCGACGGTTCGTTTGAAGTGCCGTTGATCAATGACGATTCGTATATCGACAGTATTTTCAATCTGGCGGTACGCGAAAACATCGGTCTGATTATCCCCACTATAGACACCGAACTGCAAAAGCTGGCAGACGAACGCGAACGCTTCGAAGCGGCAGGTATCCACATCGTCGTTTCCGATTCCGACTTTATCACGCAATGCCGCGACAAACGGAAAACCGCCGACCTGTTTGCACACTACGGCATACGCTCGCCCAAAATTTACGACCGCGAAAAATTGGTTTTCCCTTGCTTCGCCAAGCCTTACGACGGCAGCCGCGCCATCGGTGCCAAACGAATCGACACGCCTGCCTGCCTGATGCCTGAAATCGTGGACGACCCCAAACTGATGTTCTGCGAACTTATCGACATCGAAAACGAATTTGCCGAGTTTACCGTCGATATGTATTACGACCATGAAGGTCGTCTGAAATGCGCCATCCCGCGAAAACGCTTGGAAGTGCGCTCTGGTGAAGTCAGCAAAGGCGTTACCCGCAAAAACAGCCTCTACCAAACGCTGCTGGAAAAAATGTCGGTATTGAAAGGCGCGCGCGGCTGTATTACGGCGCAATTCTTCTGCAACGAAGAAACCGGCGAATTCTACGGCGTGGAAATCAACCCCCGCTTCGGCGGAGGCTTCCCGCTGACGTATGCCGCAGGCGGCAATTATCCGGGCTGGCTGATGCGCGAATATCTCGGCGACGGAGAAATCCCGTTTTCAGACGACTGGGAAAACAACCTCATCATGCTGCGCTACGATGCCAAGGTCTTGGTTCATGAAAACGATTAATCTCGAAACCGCTGTCATTGTCTTCGACTTGGACGATACGCTGTATTCCGAATACGAATACAAGCTGTCCGGTATTCGTGCGGTCGTCGATACCGTTGTCGCACTGTATCCCGATTGGAATTCAGACGACCTATGGCGCAGCATCGACCCCGACGGCAAAGACTGGCTGGACAAGTTGTGCCGCCACTGCGGTTTCAATGAATCAGAGAAACAGGTTCTTCTATGGCAATACCGGCTGCACCGCCCGACGCTGACGCCGTATGTCTCGCCGGATTTCCTGTCCAAACTGACCGCGCCCTTCGCTGCACGCGCACTGATTACCGACGGCAGAAGCCTGACCCAACGTCTGAAACTGGAAGCCTTGGGTCTGTCTTCCCTGTTTGACGACATCCTCGTCTCCGAAGCCTGCGCTTCGGAAAAGCCAGACGGCAAACGCTTCCGCCATCTGCAAGACAAATATGCCGAAAAGGCAGACTGCTTCATCTATATCGGCGACAACATTTCCAAAGACTTTATCGCGCCGAACGCTTTGGGCTGGATAACCATAGGATTGCGTCCCTCCGGACAAAACATCCACCGCCACCTGCCTGAAAGTTTTAACACAGAATATCATCCCAACTTTTGGATTGACTCCCTTCAAGATTTAGCATCTTTGTTGGGCAATTCAAGCATTTAAACATTACATAATCAAACGTACACTCACGATACTAAAAAGGACTATTTCATGACGAAAATATTATTCATGGGACGTAAACGGCTTTCCGCCAACCTACTCCGACTCTTATCCTCACAAGACGGCATCGAAATTGTCGGCGTTCTGACCGACAGCCACCTACAAGGCTCGCCGACGACCGCCGCCGCTAAAGAATTGGGCTTGCCGCTCTACACTTTCGATACCGCCTTGGAAGCGATGAAGGAAGGTCGTCTGAAATACGATTTGGGCTTGTCCGTACTCTACTGGCGCAAACTACGCGACGAATTCCTGACCATCCCGCGCTTGGGTACGATCAACTTCCACCCTGCCCTGTTGCCCGAATACAAAGGCACGGGCGGCTACAATCTCGCCATCATGGACGAATTGTCCGAATGGGGCAGCACCGCCCACTACGTCGATGCGTCCATCGACACCGGCGAAATCATCGAAGTGGACCGCTTCCCCATTGACCCCGCCGCCGAAACCGCCCAATCGCTCGAACGCAAAACCATGCAGGCATTGGAGCCGTTCGCACAACGCATTATCGCCCGCGCCATTGAAGCGCAAGCCAAACTGCCGACTACGCCCAACATCGGCGGCCGCTACGTCAGCCGCGATGAAATGGAAGCCATGAAGCAAATCCGCGACGGCGACGATGTGGAGAAAAAAATCCGCGCGTTCTGGTTCCCGCCGTACGACGGCGCATACGTCGAAATCGACGGTCAAAAATACACCTTAATCAACCGCCAACTGCTGGAAGAAGTCGCCCCCAAAGACTCCACCAGCCTTTTCGCAGGAAAAGCCAATGCTTAACACATCCCTCTCCCCATGGCCGAGCTTTACCCAAGAAGAAGCCGATGCCGTTTCCAAAGTCCTGCTGTCCAACAAAGTCAACTACT
>CAJZEA010000004.1:0-28227 GCA_915066515.1 uncultured Neisseria sp.
CCTTCGCCCGCGCCTGTCATGAACTGGCGGTCAACGTCGGCATCAAAATGTCGTTCAAAGAACAAGGCATAGACGAAAAAACCTTCATCGACGGCCGCAAAGAACTGGCACTGCTGTCTTTCGAAGACCAATGCACCCCCGCCAACCCGCGTCTGGCATTGGTCGCTGACATGGAAGAAATCCTGACCAAAGCCTATTACGGCGAATAAGGTTCGCGAATTACAATAAGGAGTAAGAAAAAGGTCGTCTGAAAACCGCATTTCGGGTTTTCAGACGACCTCTGTTTTTTATATTGTGCCCCACTTATAGTGGATTAAATTTAAATCAGCCGTAGCGTGGGCTTTGCCCACGAATGAACATAAATAATTTGATTCGGATGTTCGGGCGGGAAGATCGTGGGCGAAGCCCACGCTACGATTTTCTGAAACGGCAACTTGTCCCTTCCCCCGTCCGGCGGGGGAAGGTTAGGATAGGGGTGGCTTTATGGTTTTAGGTAAAATCAAATTCGTGCAAACTGTAGAGCCGATCTCTCCTGCTAGACGGGAGAGCCAGCCGCCCGTAGCGTGGGTTCTACCCACGAATAAACAGAGATGATTAGATTCGGATGTTTGGGTGGGAAGGTCGTGGGCGAAGCCCACGCTACGGGTCGGTTTATCCTGAATCTGTATCCACTTGACGAAGGGTCGTCTGAAAACAGAAATCCTCAATTTTTCAGACGACCTTGATAACAGACTTTCAATTCAATCTACGCTTGCTAGATAGTACCAATAAGAAGGTAATTTTTACAATTGAAATTTACGGCAACTATTTACATTATCTACGCCATAATAATTTTCCGCATCCAATTTATTATTTCTATAAAATATAGGTATTCCTCTAAAATATTTATTTAAATCAATATCTCTATCTCCATCCCCATCACTTAAGGTATGTTTTCCTTTCCAATTAACGTAGTATTTAGAAGGCGCCATAACCAAACACCCGCTTTTATGATTTAAAATCAAAATATTATTAGTTTCATGGTAATGCGAAGAGTTTTCTTCCAAATCCTCTACCATGCCTCCTTCTATATGCATAAATATCGAATACTTGCCATCAGGCGAAGATTCCAGATAAACCATTTCAGATACACAATTATCTACTTTATCTTTTTGATAACAGCCATCTTGTAAGGAATATGTTTTTATTCCTTTATTTTTCATTGTATAGCGCATAAAAATATTTTTTTTATTTGGCTTTAAAAACTCTAACTGCCCATAACCCAACAAATTTTGCACTTCATGAACAGGAAAAATATTTTGTTCTGCCATAGCGAAACTACTATAAATAAAGAATAATAAAACGATTTTCTTCATATCAATCCACCCTTGCCGTATTGCTCCTACTCGTGCTTAAGCTTCTGCTCCCGCGCCCAGTCCACCATATCTTTAGGATAGTACAGATACTGCCGCAGGGAGGTGTCGTCCAAGTCTTTTAAATAGGCGACTGCGGCGGATTCAAAGCTCCAGTAGCCGATATAGCCCCCATATTCGGGATCTTGGTTCAAATGTGTGTCAATCAGGAGATTACCGATTTTTCGGTTGCCTTCGTACCAACCGGTGAGGTAGGTGTTGAGGTATTTCAGGGATTCTTCCTTGCTTTCCGCCATGATGGCTTGCAGCAGGGGTTTGCGGAAGTTGTGTCCGCCTTTGGCAAATTTGGCGCTGGGATCAAATTTCGTGGGTAGTGCCATATTTATCAAAGCCCTGAATGATGGATCGTAATACATTTCGTCATCGTTATAGGGATTGAGGCCGTCTTTAATGGTTTCCAGCCAATCCATCCGTTCGAACAATAGGCAAAGTCCGATAATGTTGGGTTGCTCTTCTCCCGCCCACTCCTCCGGTCCCCAAATAAACATAATGTCTTCCTCCTGCCCGTATTGCCTGTGTATATCCAGGCATTGCTTACAGTAATAAACTATCTGCTCCATACGTTGCTTGATTTCTTCTATCGGAAATCCTGCGGTGTATTCGGTAAGCATTGTTAGATAAAGTTGTTGAGGCAGTGCGTCTGAAGGAATAGTTGAGTCACTCTTACTTTCTTCTATCCACTCTTGCAGCAGTTGTAGATTTTCAGAATAACTGGTTTTAAAAAAATCTTCTTTAAACAATCCCTGGCGGTCTTTATTGCGATTATATTTAACTTGATTGGTCATTTTAGTCCTTTAAATAGACAAGTAAGTTATTTAAATCATCTGGGGCTGGTTTCTGCATTTTCCTGACGTTTTTTGCATTTTCATAGTCTGCTTGCGCTTTTAGGGAATAAAACAATCAATTCTTTACCTAGAGAATGTGGTCGGCAGGTTTGTGATGGCGGTGTATCAAAACCATATGAACAATTGAACAGGACGACTGCTATTGGCAAAGAAGTCGTCTGAAAACTTTCAGACGACCTTGATAGAGGTTGGATTTCCGCTCTAATCTACGCTTGCTACACATCCTTCGGATGTTTTGAAAAAAGCGTTTTCCAGAATAGGCGTCTGCGCTTTTAATGTTTATAGTGGATTAACTTTAAAACAGTACGGCGTTGCCTCGCCTTGCCGTACTATCTGTACTGTCTGCGGCTTCGTCGCCTTGTCCTGATTTAAATTTAATCCACTATATATCGACGGCATCGGTATTTTTTGCGGAACAAAGCAGCATTATGATAGGAATAGTCCGATTACTCAAAATAGTTATCATAAATCATTCTTCAAGCTTTTATCATTGCGCATAATATCCCATATCATTTTTTGACGCTGTTTTCTTTGGATTCCCTCTAATGAGGAAACCAAAAATTTCGTTATAAAATGAAAACTTTGTTCAAATATTTGCTGATGATTGAAATTTTATCTTTTAGGACGGTAGAATGCGGGGTTATTGGATAGGAGACATCCTCTAAAATGTTGGAGCTACCTGAATTGTGGTTCCGAGTGTCAAAATTTGAACAATGAAAGTACCGATCATGCAGGAACCTTATTCTCGTGAGGGGAATAATCCCTCATCTCATTCCGGCTCGTTTTGGGAGCGCGAAGTATTGCGCGAAGTATTGCTGGCTTCTTATAAAGAGCAGCGTAGCGCACGTATTTGGCGCAATATTTGGCGTGTTATCGGTGTGATTTTATTTCTCATGTTTATTGCGTCACTGTTTGGAGACGATACCGATGCAGTGCAAAGCAGCGGGGAGCATACGGCAGTGATCGATTTGAAAGGTGAAATCGGCAATGAACTTGATGATCAGGTTGAGATGCTGCGCACCGGTATGGAGGCGGTTTACAATAATCCCAATGCTAAAGCGATTATCATCCGCGCCAATAGTCCGGGCGGATCGCCTGTGGTTTCCAATATTGCGTTTAACGAAATCCGCCGCATGAAGTCGGAGCATAAAGACATTCCTGTGTATGTGGTGGCGGAGGATATGTGTGCATCGGGCTGTTATTACATTGCGGCGGCGGCTGACAAGATTTATGCGGACCCGTCCAGCGTGGTCGGCAGTATCGGTGTGATTGGCGGGGGGTTTGATGCGACGGGGCTGATGGATAAAATCGGTATCAAACGTCGTCTGAAAATCGCGGGCAGCAATAAAGGTATGGGCGATCCGTTTTCTCCTGAAACGCCCGCACAAACTCAGATTTGGGAAAAAATGCTGACCGATATCCATAAGGAATTTATTAAATCGGTTAAACTCGGACGCGGAAAGCGTTTGAAAGATCAGCAGTATTCTGATGTTTTCAGCGGCCGTATCTATACCGGTTCGGAGGCTAAAGAAGTAGGATTGATTGATGATTTCGGCAGCGTATATAGTGTCGCTAGAGATGTCGTCAAAGCCCCTGAGCTGGTGAACTATACGCCTGAAGAAGATTTCGGCAAAATATTGGGTCGCCATTTGAGTGCTGAAATGGAGACTAAAGTTAAAGAAAAACTGTCGAAAATATGGTAACAGGATTTGTCTATTATTCGTTTGTTGCCGCCCCAGGTAAGTGTGGGGTCGTCTGAAAACGTATCTCTTGAGATGTTTGATGATGTTCCATATGCCATTTATAGGTTGGAAGGTAACAAACCAATGACAAAAAAGCGGCTTGGAAGGTGTCCTTGCCGCTTTTTTAAGTCCACTAATATAGGGTAAAGTTATCCGTCTTTCTATTAAAGCGACCGTAGAAGCAGTTTTTTGTATGTCAAACAGTTTTTTGTTGATAATACGAAGGCTCAAGATCGGAACGGCTAAGGCTGAATGTTTATCATGAAATACCAAGGAATGTTTGAGGTCGTCTGAAAGGCCATTTTGTCATTTCATCCGTGTGATAAAAGTTTATCAGTCGGCGTTAGCGCCCCCGATTTTTGCATCCAACCCCTTCATATCTTATAAATATTATGATTAATGTCCAACATCTAGATTTTTACTACGGCAATACGCAGGCATTGTACGATGTCTCGGTTGAACTTCCGCAGGGCAGTATTACTGGATTAATCGGACCTAATGGTGCCGGCAAATCCACTTTGATGCGTTGTATGGCAGGATTGGAAATCCCGACATCCGGCGATGTCTTGCTTGACGGTCTGCCTATTCTTGATAATCCGCGCGATAGCTTTTCCAAACTCGGCTACCTGCCTGATTTTTTTGGGTTGCCGGATGGTTTGAGCGTGATCCAGTGCTTAACTTATGCCGCCAAATCCCGCGGTATTCCTGATGCGCGACTTCCCGATTTGCTGCTGGAAACCGTTCGCCTGCTTAATTTGGAACATAAACTGTATGCCAAAGTCAGCGACCTTTCCCGCGGTCAGAAACAGCGTGTCGGTATCGGGCAAGTCATCATCCATCGTCCTAAGTTTCTGCTTTTGGATGAACCTGCCAGCGGTCTTGACCCTGAGGCACGACATGAATTGTCTTTGTTGCTGCTGAAGCTCAAAGATGAAGGCATGAGCATTTTGGTGTCGAGCCATATTCTTTCCGAGCTGGACGAATATTGTTCGCATATGCTGGTTATCAAAGGCGGACGTGTTCAGGCATTTCAATCTGTTAATGATGATGTTAACGAAGATCAGACTGTTTCGCTGCAATTTGTCGGTTTGGATGAATCCATATTCGAGCGGGTCCGCAATACGGAAGGCGTGAAGCAGGCAGAATGGAACAATCATGCCGTTACCGTCATATTGGATGCGGGAGAAGAAGCGCGTGCGGCCTTGTTGCGCAGGCTGTTTGAACAAAACCTGCCTTTGAGCGAAGCTGCCGTCATTAAGGCGTCGCTGCTAAACAGTTATCAAAACAGCCTCAATCTCCACGAGCAGGAGCAACAAGAGCAACAGGAGCAAGCCGATGGACAATAAATTGAATATCCCCAAAATCCGGGTTAACGCCGAATTTCAAAGGCTGATGTGGCTCAACATGAGCTGGGGCATGATTGCAGGCATCATCATACTCTACAGCCTGTTTGTTTTTGCCAATGCCAATTCTGAAAACCTGGTGGAATATATTGCCAGCGTCGGTGCGTTCGGCGCATTCATTTCAAATATCGCCCTTTATCTGCAGATTGAGCGCAGTTTGCGCCAAGATGTATCCAGCAATGCATTTGACCAGTTGCGCATGTCCTCTTTGTCTCCGTGGCAGATGGCTTGGGCGAGGATTGTTGTCGCGCCTTTGACCGGCTGGGTTATTTTCCTTGTCGGCTGGATACTGATCGGCCTAACGATGTTTCATTTCAACCATGAAGACAGCGATGTTTTCATCATATGGTTGACTATGCCGCTCAACTCATGGGCACTCGCCTGCATGATATTGGTTAATGCTTTGCAGTTCAAACGCGGCAACGATCAATGGGAAGGGTCTCTATTACAACTCCTATTGCTGTTTGTCGTCATGGTCATGTTCGTCACCAGTATGTTGACCGCTTTGGAAGATATTCCGGGTTTGCGTGACAATGTGTCCCCAGTATCCCCAATTATTGCCTCCATTATTTCTGTTGTCTTATGCAGCGTTGCCGCCCGCGCTGCTATGGCAGAACGCCTGCACCTGCGCTCTTCCCGATTGACTTTTATCGTACTTGGACTTCTTACGCCTTTGCCTTTGGCTTTGATCAGCTTCGTAAGCAACTATCAACAAGCGCTGTATATTTGCGCCGTAGCTTATGGCGGTATAAGTATTTTGTCTTTGATTACGCAGAAGCAGACAGCCTTTTCTTCTGTTGGAGAATTTGTCCGTGCACGCAATAGAAAATCGAAATGGGCGATTGCCTCGTTGCCTGCTTGGATGATTCTTTTCCCTTTGGGATTGATTTGTGCTGTATTGTTGTCAGCAGACTTGGTATGGTCATACATAACACCATTCTTTCTCCTCATATTGCTGGTTTTTTCCATCAACCAAATGAAATGGCGATACAACAACATCACCATCGCATTATTGATATACCTGCTTCTCCGAGGTCTTTGGTTCGTGATTTCATTGTAACAGGAGCGTATTTTCTGTTTTGCACCCTGCCTTTCGCCATAGAGAGGTTGGAGGCGGGATAGGATAAAGGTCGTCTGAAAACCGGTTGACAAGGTTTTCAGACGACCTTTTTGTCTATACGCAAATGAATGCGGCTGTATCGAGGCCGTCCATGCTTTTCCGTCTCAACTCATCTATAACGGCATTTAAATATCAGTTAAGAAACAATGCCCAAAACCGCCCCTGCCTTGTCGGAATTGCCGAATGACGGTACTATGCGCAGTTAACAGCTTGATTTGCCGTTCGGATGGTCATGCGTCCGGGCGAGGTTTTAAATTCAGTATCTTATTTGAAAGCAGAAAATGATTAACGATATTCAAAAAACAGCGGAAAGCAAAATGCAGCGCTCGGTAGAAGTGCTGAAAGAGAATTTGGCGAAAGTGCGTACCGGCCGTGCGCATACCGGTCTGTTGGACCAAGTGGAAGTCGAATACTGGGGCAGCATGGTTCCGGTCAGCCAAGTGGCCAACGTGACGCTTCTGGACGCGCGCACCATCGGCGTGAAACCTTTTGAAAGCAATATGGCAGCCAAAGTCGAGAAAGCCATCCGCGATTCAAACTTGGGTCTGAACCCGGCAGCCGTCGGCGATTTGATCCGCGTACCTATGCCTATGTTGACCGAAGAGCGCCGTAAAGATTTGATTAAAGTCGTACGCAGCGAAGCGGAAGAAGGACGCGTGTCCATCCGCAACGTGCGCCGCGATGCAAACGATCACATCAAAAAACTCTTGAAAGACAAAGAAATTTCCGAAGACGAAGCACGTCGCGGCGAAGAAGCGGTTCAAAAACTGACCGACAAATACATCGCCGAAGCCGATAAAACGCTGGCTGCCAAAGAAGAAGATTTGATGGCGATTTAAACCCTTGTCCGCGGCGTTTCAGACGACCTTTGAACCGCCGCGCTGCGAAAGGCAGATATGAAGAGCAGCACGCAGACCATTTTGGAACATACTTCGGTTCCGAAGCATATCGCCGTGATTATGGACGGCAACGGCCGTTGGGCGAAAAAGCGTTTCCTTCCCCGCGTGATGGGGCATAAACGCGGCTTGGACGCGTTGGAAAATATGGTGAAGCATTGCGCCAAACTGGGTGTGCAATATCTGACCGTGTTTGCCTTTTCGACTGAAAACTGGCGCCGCCCCGAAGACGAAGTGTCGTTCCTGATGGGGCTGTTTTTGCAGGCTTTGCAAAAACAGGTGCGCCGTCTGCACGAAAACAATATGCGCCTGAAGGTGTTGGGCAGCCGCGAACGCTTCAACCGGCAGATTCTGCAAGGCATCGAAGAGGCGGAAGCGTTGACGGCGAACAATACCGGTCTGACCCTGAGCATCGCCGCGGATTACGGCGGCCGCTGGGATATTTTGCAGGCGGCAAACAAACTGATTGCCGAAGGCGTATCCGAAATTACGGAAGACGCGCTGGCGAAACACTTGATGCTGGGCGATGCGCCGGAACCGGATTTGTTCATCCGCACCGGCGGCGAAACACGCATCAGCAATTTCCTGCTTTGGCAGATGGCGTATGCCGAACTTTATTTTACCGATACCCTGTGGCCCGATTTTGACAGCAAAGCCTTGGACGATGCTGTCGCCTCGTTCCAAAAACGCGAACGGCGCTTCGGCCGCACTTCGGAACAGCTGCCGGTAGAGCAGCAAAGGGGTTAAAAATGTTGAAACAACGGATTATCACGGCGCTGTGGATGCTGCCGTTGATGCTCGGTATGCTGTTTTACGCGCCGCAATGGCTGTGGGCGGCATTTTGCGGATTGATTTCCCTGGTTACGCTGTGGGAATACGCCCGCATGAGCGGATTGGAAAAACTGAAAACCAATCATTATCTTGCCGCGACGCTGGTGTTCGGCGTCATCGCCTACGCAGGCGGTTGGACGCTGCCGGATATCGTCTGGTACGCCGTTTTGGCGTTTTGGCTGGTTGTTATGCCTTTGTGGCTGAAATTCAAATGGAAATTGAACGGTGGCTGGCAGGCTTATACCGTCGGTTGGCTTTTGGTCATGCCGTTTTGGTTTGCACTCATGTCCCTGCGTCCGCATCCCGATTACGCCTTGTCGCTGCTCGCTGTGATGGGTTTGGTGTGGGTTGCCGATGTTTGCGCGTATTTCAGCGGCAAAGCGTTCGGCAAACACAAAATCGCACCGACCGTCAGCCCCGGCAAGAGCTGGGAAGGCGCAATCGGCGGTGCGATTTGCGTGGCAGTGTACATGACTGTGGTGTGGTGGGCTGGTTGGCTCACGTTTGACGCAGGCTGGTTCAATACCGTGTTAATCGGTTTGGTGTTGACCATTGTCAGCGTATGCGGCGACCTGTTGGAAAGCTGGCTCAAACGCGCGGCGGGCATCAAAGACAGCAGCAATCTGCTGCCCGGACACGGCGGCGTGTTTGACCGCGTGGACAGCCTGATTGCCGTTATCAGCGTCTATGCCGCCTTTGAAAGCTTGTTCTGAAGCGGTTATAGTGGATTAACTTTAAATCAGGACAAGGCAACGAAGCCGCAGACAGTACAGATAGTACGGAACCGATTCACTTGGTGCTTCAGCACCTTAGAGAATCGTTCTCTTTGAGCTAAGGCGAGGCAACGCCGTAGTGGTTTAAAGTTAATCCACTATAAAAATCGTTGGAACACATCAAACACAATATCGAATAAGCGTTTTCAGACGACCTTTCCGACCTCAAGCCTAAAGGTCGTCTGAAATCCGAAAGCAGTACATAAAGAACACACCATGACACCACAAGTCCTGACCATATTAGGCAGTACCGGCAGCATAGGCGAAAGCACGCTGGACGTTGTTTCCCGCCACCCCGAAAAATTCCGCGTATTCGCGCTGGCGGGGCATAAGCAGGTTGAGAAACTGGCGGCTCAATGTCAAACGTTCCGCCCCGAATATGCCGTCGTTGCCGATGCGGAACACGCCGCCCGGCTTGAAGCCCTGTTGAAACGCGACGGCGCGGCGACGCAGGTTTTACACGGCGCGCAGGCATTGGTTGACGTTGCGTCTGCCGACGAAGTCAGCGGTGTCATGTGCGCCATCGTCGGTGCGGCGGGTCTGCCTTCCGCGCTGGCGGCGGCGCAAAAAGGCAAAACCATTTATCTGGCGAACAAAGAGACGCTGGTGGTTTCCGGCGCGTTGTTTATGGAAACCGCCCGCGCAAACGGCGCGGCAGTGTTGCCCATCGACAGCGAACACAACGCCATTTTCCAAGTTTTGCCGCGCGATTACACAGGTCGTCTGAACGAACACGGCATCCGTTCAATTATCCTGACCGCTTCCGGCGGCCCGTTTCTGACGGCCGATTTAGGCACGTTCGACAGCATTACGCCCGCGCAAGCGGTCAAACACCCCAATTGGAGCATGGGGCGCAAAATCTCCGTCGATTCCGCCACCATGATGAACAAAGGTTTGGAGCTGATTGAAGCGCATTGGCTGTTCAACTGCCCGCCTGATAAACTCGAAGTCGTCATCCATCCGCAATCCGTGATACACAGCATGGTGCGCTACCGCGACGGCTCCGTGCTGGCGCAACTGGGCAATCCCGATATGCGTACGCCCATCGCTTATTGTTTGGGCTTGCCGGAACGTATCGATTCGGGTGTCGGCGATCTGGATTTCGACGCATTGTCTGCGTTGACCTTCCAAAAGCCCGACTTTGACCGCTTCCCCTGCCTGAAGCTCGCCTATGAAGCCATGAACTCGGGCGGAGCCGCGCCCTGCGTCTTGAACGCCGCCAACGAAGCCGCCGTCGCCGCCTTCTTGGACGGACAGATTAAGTTTACCGACATTGCCAAAACCGTCGCCCACTGTCTCGCACAAGACTTTTCAGACGACCTCGGCAACATTGAAAACCTGCTGGCGCAAGACGCCGTTACCCGCAGACAGGCGCAGGAGTTTATCGCCGCATTGGGATAAAACGTGCCGCAACGATAAAAAATGACAGGTCGTCTGAAAACCCGCCCACCCGTCATGTGTGGCGGACAAAACGGCAGACTGACTTTATAATCGGCAAAATAACGCCAATAATATTTTCTACACATTGCGAATGTTTTTCAGACGACCCCTACCTTGATACGTCGTCTGAAACATCGACAACGTCAACCCATACCCAACCAGAGAGATTCTTTTGCAAACCCTTCTAGCTTTTATTTTCGCCATCCTGATTTTGGTCAGCCTGCACGAGTTCGGACACTACATTGTTGCCAGATTGTGCGGCGTCAAGGTTGTGCGCTTTTCCGTCGGCTTCGGCAAACCGTTTTTCAGCAGAAAGCGCGGCGATACCGAATGGTGTTTGGCGCCCATCCCCTTGGGCGGCTATGTCAAAATGGTCGATACGCGCGAGGGTGAAGTGGCGCAGGCAGACCTGCCTTACGCCTTCGACAAACAGCATCCCGCCAAACGCATCGCCATCGCCGCCGCAGGTCCGCTGACCAATCTCGCGCTGGCGGTTCTGCTTTACGGCTTGAGTTTTTCCTTCGGCGTTACCGAAATCCGCCCTTATGTCGGCATGGTCGAGCAAAATACCATTGCCGCCAAAGCCGGTTTTCAGCCCGGAGACAAAATTATTTCGGTTAACGGCGTTAACGTCGGCGAGTGGGAAAAAGCCCAGCAAGAAATCGTGTTGAACATCGAGTCAGGCAAGGTAGATGTTGCCGTTCAGACGAGCTCGGGGCAAAAAACCATGCGGATTATCGATGCCGCCGGCACGCCCGAAGCAGGTAAAATTGCGAAAAACCAAGGCTATATCGGGTTGTCGCCTTTTAAAATCACCACCCGTGTCGGCAAAATGGAAGAAAACAGCCCGGCTGAAAAAGCCGGTTTGAAAAAAGGTGACAAGCTGATCAGTGCCGACGGACAAGACATCGAGTCTTGGCAGCAATGGGTGGAAATCGTACGCCAAAGCCCGGGCAAGAAAATCGAATTGATTTATGAGCGCGACGGTAAAACTTTTCAGACGACCATCCGCCCCGACAGTATCCAGCAACCCGACAGAACGCTGGTCGGCAGGGTAGGCTTCGGTCCTCAGGGCGACGAAGCGTGGACAAAAGAAATCAAGCGCGAATATAAGCCGTCTGTCGCAGAAGCATTTGCGATGGGCTGGGACAAAACCGTCAACAACGCTTGGATGACGGTAAAATTCTTCGGAAAACTGATTACAGGCAATGCCTCCCTGAACCATATTTCAGGCCCGCTGACCATTGCCGACGTCGCCGGAAAAACGGCACAGCTGGGATTTCAAAGCTATTTGGAATTCCTCGCGTTGGTCAGCATTAGTTTAGGCGTGTTGAACTTGTTGCCCATCCCCGTATTGGACGGCGGGCATTTGGTGTTCTACACTGCCGAATGGATACGCGGAAAGCCCTTGAGCGAGCGCATACAGGCAATCGGCCTGCGCCTCGGACTGGCTGCCATGCTGTTCATGATGGCACTGGCTTTCTTTAATGACATCAACCGTTTGTTTGGATAATTTTATGAAATTGAAACAGATTGCTTCTGCTTTGATGGTATTGGGCATGTCGCCTTTGGCGTTTGCCGACTTCACCATTCAAGACATCCGCGTCGAAGGTTTGCAGCGCACCGAACCGAGTACGGTCTTCAACTACCTGCCCGTCAAAGTCGGCGACCAATTCAGCGACGCACGCAGCGAAGAAATCATCAAAAGTCTGTATGCGACCGGTTTTTTTGACGATGTCCGCGTAGAGACCATGGGCAATCAGGTCTTGCTGACCGTTATCGAACGCCCGACCATCAGCACGCTGAACATCACCGGCGCGAAAATGCTGCAAAACGATGTAATCAAGAAAAACCTTGAATCTTTCGGTTTGGCGCAATCCCAATACTTCAATCCGGCCACGTTGAGTCAGTCTGTCGCCAGCCTGAAGGAAGAATACAAAAGCCGCGGCAAACAGTCGGTCCAAATCACGCCGACCGTCACCAAACTCGCGCGTAACCGCGTTTCCATCGACATCGCCATCGATGAGGGTAAAACCACCAAGATTACTGACATCGAATTTGAAGGCAACAAAGTCTATTCCGACCGCAAGCTCATGAAACAAATGTCTTTGAGCGAAGGCGGCATGTGGACTTGGCTGACCAAGAGCAACCAGTTTAACGAGCAGAAATTCTCGCAAGACATGGAGCGCGTCAGCGAGTTCTACCAAAACAACGGCTACTTCAATTTCCGCATTCTGGATACCGACATCCAGACCAACGAAGACAAAACCAAGCAAACCATCAAAATCACGGTTGACGAGGGCGAACGCTTCCGCTGGGGCGACGTGCGCATAGAAGGCGACACCCGCGAAGTGCCGAAAGAAGAGCTGCAAAAACTGCTGACCATGAAAAAGGGCAAATGGTACGAACGCGCCCAAATGGTCAAATCGCTCGAAGCCATCCAAAACCGCATGGGTACGGCAGGTTACGCGTTCAGCGAAGTCAATGTTCAGCCTGTTCCCAATGCCGAGACTCAAACTGTCGATTTCGTCCTGAACGTCGAGCCCGGCCGCAAAATTTATGTGAACGAAATCAACATCACCGGCAACAACAAAACCCGTGACGAAGTCGTGCGCCGCGAATTGCGTCAGATGGAATCCGCGCCTTACGACACCTCCAAGCTGCAACGTTCCAAAGAGCGCGTCGAGTTGCTGGGTTACTTTGACAACGTACAATTCGATGCCGTGCCGGTTGCCAATACGCCCGACCAAGTCGATTTGAACATGAGCGTGAACGAGCGTTCTACCGGTTCGCTGGATATGAGCGCGGGCTGGGTTCAGGATACCGGCTTGGTCATGTCTGTGGGCGTTTCCCAAGACAACCTGTTCGGTACGGGTAAATCCGTTTCCCTGCGCGCCTCACGCAGTAAAACCACGCTGAACGGCTCGCTGTCGTTTACCGATCCGTATTTCACACCCGACGGCGTGAGCCTCGGTTACGATATTTACGGCAAGTCTTACGACCCGCGTAAAGCCTCTTCCAGCGCGAAACAATATAAAACCACCACCGCAGGCGCGGGCGTGCGCATGGGCATCCCTGTTACCGAATACGACCGCGTCAATTTGGGTCTGGCGGCGGAACACCTGACCGTGAATACCTACAAAGGCGCGCCTAAACGTTATGCCGACTTTATCAACCAATATGGTAAAGGCACGGACGGCGTGGGCAGCTTCAAAGGCTGGCTGTACAAAGGTACGATCGGCTGGGGACGCAATAAAACCGACAGCGCCTTGTGGCCGACCCGCGGTTACATGACCGGCATCAACGGCGAAATCGCCCTGCCGGGCAGCGACCTGCAATACTACACGCTGACCCACAACCAAACTTGGTTCTTCCCGCTGACCAAAGACTTTACCCTGATGCTCGGTGGCGAAGTCGGCGTCGGCAACGGCTACGGCAAAACCAAAACCATGCCGTTCTTTGAAAACTTCTACGGCGGCGGCTTAGGCTCCGTGCGCGGTTACGAGAGCGGTACGCTGGGTCCGAAAGTCTATGATGAATATGGCGAGAAAATCAGCTACGGCGGCAACAAAAAAGCCAACGTTTCCGCCGAGTTGCTGTTCCCGATGCCGGGCATCAAAGATTCCCGCTCCGTCCGCCTGAGCCTGTTTGCCGACGCGGGCAGCGTATGGGACGGCAAAACTTATAACGACAGCAGCAGCAATACCTACTACACCAACAATGCCGCTCAAAATCCATACGGCTTAGGCAAGACCCACAAATCGACCTTCAAGGAAGAGTTGCGCTACTCCGCCGGTGCGGCAGTAACCTGGCTCTCGCCGCTGGGTCCGATGAAGTTCAGCTACGCCTACCCGATCAAGAAAAAAGACAGCGACGAAATCCAACGCTTCCAGTTCCAATTGGGTACCACATTCTGATGCAGGCAGAACAAGGTCGTCTGAAAACCGAAATCCCTATGCAGATAAACATTTTCAGACGACCTGAAGGAAAAGGGGCAGGGCGTTCTGCCTCTTTTTAAAAACAAACCGTCATCCCGCTGATGGGCGGGATACAAAATCAAGGAAATCCAGATGAACATCATTGCCAACGCCTTCCGCCTCGGCGGCGCGGCTTTATTGGGCTTCGGGTTGATGAACCAAGCTGCGGCGGCGGAAGCCGTACAGAAAATCGGCTTTATCAATACCGAGCGCGTTTATCTTGAGTCCAAGCAGGCGCAACGCATTCAGACGACCTTGGAAAAGGAATTCCGCAGCCGTCAGGATGCTTTGCAGAAATTGCAGCAAGAAGGTGAGAAGCTCGAAAAATCCCTGTCTGAAGGCAAATTGCAGGGCAAAGAGCGTGAAGCTGCGGCAAAACGCTGGGGCGAGCTGGTTCAGCAGTTCCGCAAGAAACAGGCGGAGCTGGCAGAAGACTACAACCTGCGCCGCAACGAAGAATTTGCCGCCCTCCAGCAAAACGCCAACCGCATCATCGTCGATCTTGCCAAACGCGAAGGCTACGATGTGATTTTGCAGGACGTGATTTACGTCAACGCGCGTTACGACATTACCGACAGCGTGATTAAAGCCCTGAATACACGTTAATCGGAAGGCTGAACGAGATACAGCAAACCTGTTTTCAGACGACCTCTTTCAAGCGAAGGGTCGTCTGAAAATCCAATAAACGATATAATTACCTGTCTTATCACTCCTGCCGGCATACGTTTTAGGCAAACCGTTCTGTCCGACTGCTCCCGCCGTCCCTTTCAGACGACCTCATCCCAAAGCTTACGAAACATCATGACTTCAAAAACCTACACCCTGTCTCAAATCACAGCGCAGCTTGGCGGCGAATGGCGCGGCAAGGACATTTCCGTCGCCGCCGTGCGCCCGCTCGCAGACGCGCAGGCGGAACACATCAGCTTCCTCGCCAATCCGAAATACAAAGCCGAAGTCCACGACAGCAGCGCGGGTGCGGTCATCGTTTCTGCCAAAGCAGTGGACGAATTTGAAGGGCGCAACCTGATTGTCGCCGACGATCCCTATCTCTATTTCGCCAAAGTCGCCCGCCTGTTTTCACCCATCGTCAAAGCGCGCGGCGGCATCCATCCGACCGCCGTCGTCGAAGAGAGCGCGACCGTTCCTGCAAGCTGCGAAATCGGCGCAAACGCCTACATCGGTGCGAACACCGTGCTTGGTGAAGGCTGCCGCATCTTGGCAAATGCCGTTGTCCAACACGATTGCAAACTGGGCGACGAAATCGTCCTGCATCCCAACGCCGTCGTTTATTACGGCTGCACACTGGGCAACCGCGTCGAAATCCACAGCGGCGCAGTCATCGGCGCGGACGGATTCGGACTCGCCTTCGCCGGCGATTCATGGTTTAAAATCCCGCAAACCGGCGCGGTAACGCTGGGCGACGACGTAGAAATCGGCTCGAACACCAACATCGACCGCGGCGCAATGAGCGACACCACCGTCGGCAACGGTACCAAAATCGACAACCAAGTCCAAATCGGACACAACTGCAAAATCGGTTCGCACACCGTCATCGCCGCCAAAACCGGCATCTCAGGCAGCGTTACCATCGGCAGCTACTGCATCATCGGCGGCGGCGTCGGTACGGTCGGACACATCGAAATCGCCGACAAAACCACCATCGGCGGCGGCACGTCCGTGACCCACAGTATTACCGAAAGCGGCAAACACCTCGCCGGCATCTTCCCGATGTCCACCCATAAAGAATGGGCGCGCAACGCCGTTTACATCCACCGCCTGAGCGAAATGAACAAACGCCTCAAAACATTGGAAAACCGTCTGAGCGACAGCGAAAAAGACGAATAACCCCACAATCGGTTTACATGGCGGATGCGCTTTAAATCCCAACAAAGCGGCAAAGCCTATCGTTTTAAAGCCTCCGCGATGAAACCGCCCAGCCAACCCCGAAATACCAAGGAATACGACGAACATGGACGTACAACTCCCCATCGAAGCCAAAGACATCCAAAAACTCATTCCCCACCGCTACCCGTTTTTGCAACTCGACCGCATCACCGCCTTCGAGTCCATGAAAACCCTGACCGCGATTAAAAACGTCACCATGAACGAGCCGCAGTTCCAAGGCCATTTCCCCGACCTGCCCGTCATGCCCGGCGTACTCATCATCGAAGCCATGGCGCAAGCCTGCGGCACACTCGCCATCCTCAGCGAAGGCGGCCGCAAAGAAAACGAATTCTTCTTCTTCGCCGGCATAGACGAAGCCCGCTTCAAACGCCAAGTCATCCCCGGCGACCAGCTTGTTTTCGAAGTCGAGCTGCTGACCAACAAACGCGGCATCGGCAAATTCAGCGCCGTCGCCAAAGTGGACGGACAAGTCGCCGTCGAAGCCATCATCATGTGTGCCAAACGCGTGGTTTGAGTGTTCAGAAAAAGGTCGTCTGAAAGTTTTCAGACGACCTGTTGCCGTCGCGCATCTTCGCGGCAACACGACAGGAAAGGAAAAACATGACCCTCATCCACCCGACCGCCGTCATTGACCCCAAAGCTGAACTCGACTCCAGCGTCAAAGTCGGCGCGTACACCGTTATCGGCCCAAACGTCCAAATCGGCGCGAACACCGAAATCGGCCCGCATACCGTCATCAACGGCCACACCACCATCGGCGAAAACAACCGCATTTTCCAATTTGCCAGCCTCGGCGAAATCCCGCAGGACAAAAAATACCGCGACGAGCCGACCAAGCTGATTATCGGCAACGGCAACACCATCCGCGAATTCACTACCTTCAACCTCGGTACGGTAACCGGGATCGGCGAAACCCGCGTCGGCGACGACAACTGGATTATGGCGTACTGCCACCTCGCGCACGACTGCGTCATCGGCAACCACACCATCTTCGCCAACAACGCCTCCCTCGCCGGACACGTTACCATCGGCGACTACGTCGTCTTGGGCGGCTACACGCTGGTGTTCCAGTTCTGCCAAATCGGCGACTACGCCATGACCGCCTTTGCCGCAGGCGTACACAAAGACGTACCGCCCTACTTCATGGCGGCAGGCTACCGCGCCGAACCCGCAGGCATCAACAGCGAAGGCATGCGCCGCAACGGCTTCACCGCCGAGCAAATCGCCGCCGTCAAAGATGTGTATAAAACCATCTACCACCGCGGCATCCCGTTTGAAGAAGCCAAAGCCGACATCCTCCGTCGCGCCGAAACGCAAGCCGAGTTGGCGGTGTTTAAAGACTTCTTCGCCCAATCCACGCGCGGGATTATCCGCTGATTGGGAGAAACCGTACCGACAGGCAGGATTAAGGGCTGAAAGCCGTAGCGGCGAAAAGGTTTGAATAGAAACGTGGGTGCTGTCCGTAAGCCGTTTCAGACGACGTTGTCGCAACATCAGCCTTGTCCTTTTCCTGTTTGGCGCGGGAATGACTGCCGTCCAAACATTTGTCTTCAGTCCAATAGAAAAGGTCGTCTGAAAACCGGGTAAACCAAGTTTCAGACGACCTTTTGATTTTATGGCACGATGTTCGTCATGCGGATTTTAGGGGAATGGGGCGGCATCTTCTGCGTGGGCAATGCCTGCCGTTCCGCCTGCTTAGTGGACGTGGCTGCTTTCTACGCCGCCTTTGATTTCGCCATAGACTTGTGCAGAACTGCCTTGTCCGGATTGGGAGGCGCAGGCGTTGAGGAGCAGGAGGGCGGTGGTGAGGAAGAGGAATTTTTTCATGCTGGTTTCCTTTGGTTGGATGGGAGGGGAGGTCGTCTGAAACTCAATAAAAGGGTTTCAGACGACCTTTTTTACCAATGCGACGCCATATTGTCGCGGTGGATAAGTTCGTCTTCGTGGGCGTAGCCTAATTTTTCGGCGATGCGCTCGGACGGGGTTTGCAGGATTTTGGCGGTTTCGCCGCTGCTGTAATTGGTGAGGCCGCGGGCGATTTCTTTGCCGTCGGTATCGAGGATGGCAACGAGTTCGCCGCGGTGGAAATGTCCGTCCGCGCGGATGCAGCCGACGGGTAGCAGGCTGGCGTGTTGTTCGGTCAGGGCTTTTGCCGCGCCGCCATCGACGGTCAGGCTGCCGGCGGTTTGGACGTGTCCGAGCAGCCATTGTTTGCGGGCGGCGACGCGGCTGTGCGCGCTGGTAAAGAGCGTGCCTATGCTTTCGCCTTGTTTGAGGCGGACGAGGACGTTGGGTTCGCCGCCCCATGCGACGACGGTGGCGGCTCCGCTGAGTGCGGCGCGTTTGGCGGCGGTCACTTTGGTGTACATGCCGCCGGTGCCGACGCTGCTGCCTGCACCGCCCGCCATGCTTTCGAGGTCGGGATGGTCGGCTGCTATGGTCGGAATCAGTTTGGCTTGCGGATTTTTGCGCGGGTCGCTGTCGTACAGGCCTTTTTGGTCGGTCAGAAGGACGAGGGCGTCGGCTTCGATGAGGTTGGTCACGAGCGCGCCGAGGGTGTCGTTGTCGCCGAGTTTGATTTCGTCGGTGGTAACGGTGTCGTTTTCGTTGATGACGGGGACGATGCCTTTGGACAACAGGGTTTGCAGGGTGCTTCGGGCGTTGAGGTAGCGGGTGCGGTTGCTCAGGTCGTCGTGGGTGAGCAGGATTTGGGCGGTGCAGATGCCGTGCGGTGCGAACGCGGTTTCGTAGGCTTGGGCAATGCCGGTTTGCCCGACGGCTGCTGCGGCTTGCAGTTCGTTGATGGCGGTGGGGCGTTTGCTCCAGCCCAGCCGTTTGATGCCTTCGGCGATGGCGCCGCTGGAAACGAGGACGGTTTGTACGCCTTGTTTGCCCAGTTCGGCGATTTGCGCCGCCCAGCGGTCAAGTGCGGCTTGGTCTATGCCTTTGCCGCCCGCGGTAACGAGGCTGGAGCCGACTTTGACGACGAGGGTGCGGATGTTGGAGAGGTTTTGCAGGGACATGGTTTTTCTCGCTGGGGATATGGGGCGGCTTCGGACGGGTTGTTAAACGTAAAAAGGTCATCTGAAAGCGCGAAAACTGATTTTCAGACGACCCCTATGGGGCTGTCAATACGCGGTATCGTGAAATTGCTAAAAGACAGGCGGGATTCGGTGAGCCGACTGTTGATGCCAATACGATACAAAAAGGTCGTCTGAAAACCACGATACGGGTTTTCAGACGACCTTTGATTTATTTGGTGTACAAGAATATCAAATACTCTGCGTATAGCCAGCCTGCTTACATCGATACGGCGGATAGCAGATACCGTATCGGCAACCAGTTGGGCCGGCCATCTCGACTATGCTTTACCGAACACCTTCTCCAAATGCGCCCGATAATCCGCCAAATACTGCTCCACCTGCGGATTCTTGATCACATCGTTGCAGATGAACGAGGGCAGGCGCGTGGTGCCGAGGAACTCGTTGGCCTTGTGGAAATGCAGGTACACGCCGTCCACGCCCGCGCCCTCAAAGAAATCGCCTTCGCGGGTAAACGCCTCAATCGGCGCGTTCCAAGTGGATGAAATCATGTGTTTTTTGCCATGCAGCAAGCCGCCCGTGCCGTAGCCTTCCGTCGGGTTTACACGGTGGCGACCGTCGTTGGCCACCAGCTTGTTTTCGCCCACGCCTGCGGTAAACACTTCATCGATATATTTTTTCACCGTCCACGGCTCGCCCATCCACCAGCCGGGCATCTGCCAGATGACCGCGTCCATCCACAGCCATTTTTCCACCTCGGCATCTTTGTCGTAGCCTGCTTCAATCACGGTTTCCTTCACCGCATGGCCGAGTGCGGTCAGCGTGTCGCGCGCGGTTTGGTGCAATGTGTGGTTTAGGCGGCCGGCGGAATGGCCGAAATGTTGGCCGCCGTCAATTAACAGAATATTCATGTTGGTCCCTCAAATATTTGCGTTGAAAAAGCATTATTGTACCCCGATGCTTTATAATGAAAACAGCAATAATTGCAAAACACTTTTCTAGGAAAAGCAACAATGAAAACCCATTCGGACGAACTGGCCGTGTTCGTGCAGGTGGTGGAAAGCGGCAGTTTCAGCCGCGCGGCAGAACGGCTCGGGCTGGCCAACTCCGCCGTCAGCCGTACCGTGAAGCGGCTGGAGGACAAACTCTCCGCCAACCTGCTCAACCGCACCACGCGCCAACTGCGGCTCACCGAAGAAGGCTGCCGCTTTTTCGAGCGCGCGCGGCAGATACTGCACGACATCGAGGCCGCCGAGGCCGAAATCCTCTCCGCAGGCGGCGCGCCGCAGGGCGTGCTTCGGGTGGATTCTGCCACGCCCACGCTGCTGCACCTCGTCGCCCCGCTGGTGCGCCCGTTCTGCGAACGCTACCCGCAGGTGTCGCTGCTGCTCACTTCGTCCGAAGGCTACATCGACCTCATCGAGCGGCGCGTGGACATCGCCATCCGCGCAGGCAGCCTGCACGACTCCGCCTTACGCGCCCGCCATCTGTTTGACAGCCGTCTGAAACTCGTTGCCGCGCCCGATTATCTCGCCCGCTGCGGCACGCCCCAAACCGTCGCCGACCTGTCGCAGCACACCCTCATCGGCTTTTCCGAGCCCAAAACCCTGAACAACTGGCCGTTTGCCGACACCGGCCAAACGCCCTACGCCGCCGTGCCGCAACTGTCCGCCAACAGCGGCGAAACCATCCGCCGCCTGTGCCTGGAAGGCAACGGTATCGCCTGCCTGTCGGATTTCACCGTCGCCGCCGATATTGCAGCGGGACACCTGCACGAACTCCTGCCCGAGCGCGCCTTAAACGAAGCCAAACCGTTTTACGCCGTCTATTACGGCGACAATGCCGTCAGCCCGAAAATCCGGGCATTTGTGGATTTTTTGGTGGAACAAGTCAATTAAAGTACGTTTTTAAACACTAAGTCTTTCCGAACTTGCCCAAGATAAGATACGAAAAGGTCGTCTGAAAACCACGATACAGGTTTTCAGACGACCTTTGCTATGACGAAACGGCTTTATGCTTCGACCGGTTTTCCGCGCAGGGAGAAGGTGTAGGCTTCGGTGATTTCCAAATCGATCATTTGGTTGATCATATCGGGAGTGCCGGTGAAATTGACCACGCGGTTGTTGGCGGTACGGGCTTGAAGCTGGTCGGGGTCTTTTTTGGAGATGCCTTCGACCAGGCAGCGTTGTACCGTGCCGATCATGGTTTGGTTGATGCGGGCGGTTTCGGCTTCGATGACTTCGTTCAGGGCTTCGAGGCGGCGCACTTTTTCGGCGTGCGGGGTGTCGTCCGGCAGGTTGGCGGCGGGTGTGCCGGGGCGCGGGCTGTAAATGAAGACGAAGCTCAAATCGAAGGCGATGTCTTTCACCAGCTTCAGGGTTTGCTCGAACTCGCGCTCGGTTTCGCCAGGAAAGCCGACGATGAAGTCGCTGCTCAGGCACAAATCGGGGCGGATGGCGCGCAGTTTGCGGATGATGGATTTGTATTCCAAGGCGGTGTAGCCGCGTTTCATCGCGCTCAATACGCGGTCGGAACCGCTTTGAATCGGCAGGTGCAGGTGCGACACCAGCTTGGGCAGGTCGCGGTAGCACTCGATAATCGAGTCGGTAAACTCGCGCGGGTGGCTGGTGGTGAAGCGCATACGCTCGATGCCGGGGATTTCGTGGACGATGCGCAGCAGGGTGGCGAAGTCGCAGATTTCGCCGTCTTCCATTTCGCCGCGATAGGCGTTGACGTTTTGTCCTAAGAGGTTGATTTCTTTAACGCCTTGCTGGGCAAGGTTGGCGATTTCGGTCAAAACGTCGTTCAGCGGGCGGGAGAACTCTTCGCCACGCGTGTAGGGGACGACGCAGAACGAGCAGTATTTGGAACAGCCTTCCATGATGGACACGAATGCTGCGCCGCCTTCGACGCGAGCGGGCGGCAGGTGGTCGAATTTTTCGATTTCGGGGAAGGAAATATCGACTTGCGACAGGCCGCTGGTTTCTTTATCCACAATCATTTTGGGCAGGCGGTGCAGCGTTTGCGGGCCGAAGACGACGTCCACATAAGGCGCGCGTTTGATGATGTTTTCGCCTTCTTGGGAGGCGACGCAGCCGGCAACGCCGATGATGAGGTCGGGATTTTTTTCTTTGAGCGGGCGAACGCGGCCTAAGTCGGAGAACACTTTTTCCTGCGCTTTTTCGCGCACGGAGCAGGTGTTGAAGAGGATGATGTCGGCTTCGTCGGCTTCGGTTACTTGTTCGATGCCGCCGTTTTCTTCGGCGAGTACGGCGAGCATTTTTTCGCTGTCGTATTCGTTCATTTGGCAGCCGAAGGTGCGGATAAATACTTTTTTCATGGTTTGTGTCTTTCTCAGGTAGCCCGTAATTGCGGGGCTGATTGTTATGGAAATCTTTATTTCAGACGACCTTTATAGTGGATTAACTTTAAACCAGTACGGCGTTGTCTCGCCTTAGCTCAAAGAGAACGATTCTCTAAGGTGCTGAAGCACCAAGTGAATCGGTTCCGTACTATTTGTACTGTCTACGGCTTCGTCGCCTTGTCCTGATTTAAATTTATCCACTATAGAACGTGGACAGGTCGTCTGAAACGCAGATTCGTCAGGGCGCAAAAATGCGCGGTTGCGCTGCTGCGGCTGCAACAGCCAACCACGCGGTGTGTGTTTGAGTCGTCTGAAACGGGCAAACGACGGCTTATTGCGCGTCTTTTTTAACCTCGTCGCGGACTTCTTTTTGCGCGGTAAAACGGGAGGCTTCGTCGTCGGTCAAAACCCACACTTCGCGCACGAGGGCGTTGGTGTCGTTGTGTTTGAAGGCGATGGTTTTGCCGGTTTTGCCTGCCAGCCGCCCCATCGGGATGAAGCGGTCGTTTTCGTCGTGGATTTTGGTGAAACGGGTGATTTGCAGCTTGGCGGAATTGCCGTCGGCAATGCCCAGCGTCAAGAGGCGCGTCCATGAGAAGCCGCCACGGCTCACTTTCAGATAAGGCAGTTCGACCTGTTTCAAAACCGCCGCGTCCATATCGCTCGGCAGCTTGCGCTGGGCGGCGTAGGAGACGGTGGAAACCAAAAGGGTAAGCATTAAAATGAATCCGCGTAACATGATGTTTTCTTTATGGTATAAATGGGTGCGGATTATAGCACAAACGCTTCAAATATGAACAGAGTGATTGTTTTTACAGAACAATTTTCATTTTCGGATACGGGGTTCAAGTCTTGGCGGTTTGGGCGTGAGGGGTCGTCTGAAACGGCTGGTGCGGGCAATCTGATGATAAAATACCGCTTATTTTTCAGACGACCTCAGAAAGAATCCGCTATGAACCGTAACGAAACCCTGTTTGACCGCGCCAAAGCCATCATCCCCGGCGGCGTAAATTCCCCCGTCCGCGCATTCGGCAGCGTCGGCGGCGTACCGCGCTTCATCAAAAAAGCCGAAGGCGCGTATGTTTGGGACGAAAACGGCACGCGCTACACCGATTACGTCGGTTCGTGGGGGCCTGCGATTGTCGGACACGCGCACCCCGAAGTCATCGAAGCCGTGCGTGAAGCCGCGTTGGGCGGTTTGTCGTTCGGCGCGCCCACCGAAGGCGAAATCGTCATCGCCGAAGAAATCGCCAAAATCATGCCGTCCGTCGAACGGCTGCGCCTCGTCAGCTCCGGCACCGAAGCGACCATGACCGCCATCCGCCTCGCCCGCGGCTTTACCGGACGCGACAAAATCATCAAGTTCGAAGGCTGCTACCACGGCCATTCCGACAGCCTGCTCGTCAAAGCCGGCAGCGGCCTGCTCACCTTCGGCAACCCGTCTTCCGCAGGCGTTCCCGCCGACTTTACCAAACACACCTTAGTCCTCGAATACAACAACACTGCCCAGCTCGAAGAAGCGTTCGCCCGCAACGGCGACGAAATCGCCTGCGTCATCCTCGAACCCTTCGTCGGCAATATGAACCTGGTCCGCCCGACCGAAGCCTTCGTCAAAGCCCTGCGCGAATTGACCGAAAAACACGGCGCCGTGTTGATTTACGACGAAGTGATGACCGGCTTCCGCGTCGCGCTCGGCGGCGCGCAGTCGCTGCACGGCATCACGCCCGACCTGACCACGATGGGCAAAGTCATCGGCGGCGGTATGCCGCTTGCCGCGTTCGGCGGACGCAAAGACATCATGGAATGCATTTCCCCGCTGGGCGGCGTGTATCAGGCAGGCACTTTGTCGGGCAACCCGATTGCCGTCGCCGCAGGCTTGAAAACGCTCGAAATCATCCAGCGCGAAGGCTTCTACGAAAATCTGACCGCCTTGACCCGCCGCCTCGCCGACGGGCTTGCCGCCGCCGCCAAAGCGCACGGCATCGAGTTCACCGCCGACAGCGTGGGCGGTATGTTCGGCCTGTATTTCGCCGCCCATGCCCCGCAAAACTACGGCGACATGGCGCGTTCCAATATCGACGCCTTCAAACGCTTCTTCCACGGCATGCTCGACCGCAACACCGCCTTCGGCCCGTCCGCCTACGAAGCAGGCTTCGTCTCCGCCGCGCACACGCCCGAGCTGATTGACGAAACCATCGCCACCGCGCATCAAGTGTTCGCGGAAATGGCGAAATATAGTGGATTAAAATAAAAATGAGACAAGGCGGCAACGCCCGCCGTGTACGGTTAGTACATAAGGACGTTGGCAACGCCGTATCATTGCAATTTTAATCCACTATAAGGCGGAATGGCTTGCCGTCAGGGCAGTGCGGGCAACGCCGCCTGATTCGCAGCAATCCGTAAACAAGACAAAAAGGTCGTCTGAAAACCTAAATTCGGGTTTTCAGACGACCTTTCGTTTGGGGGGAGGCAAGGTTTGCCCTTAAGCCTCTTTGCACGTCAGATGGCGCACAGACGCGGCGATTTCGTTCGCCATCCGACGGCTGGCGCCTTGATGGCCGGCGACGAAGCGTGCCGCCTGTTGGGCGAAATGGCTGCGTTCGTTCGGGTTTTCCAAACAGGCTGAGACGAAGGTACGCCATTCGTCCGCATTCTGCACCTGCACCGCCGCTTGGGCTTCCAGCGCGCTGCGGCAGGCGGCGGCAAAGTTGTAGGTAGAAAAGCCGAACACGGTCGGAATGCCGCAGGCTATCGGCTCGATGATGTTTTGACAGCCGCTATCCACGAGGCTGCCGCCGACAAAGGCGACATCCGAACTGAGGTAGTAGGCAAAGAGTTCGCCCATGCTGTCGCCCACCCAGACTTGGGTTTGTCGGGAAACCGGCAGGTTGTCGCTGCGTTTTTGAACGGTATAACCCAATGCCTGCGCCGTTTCAAAGGTCGTCTGAAAACGCTCCGGATGGCGCGGAACGACGACCAGCAAGGCATCGCCGGTATATTTTTTCCATGCTTCGAGCAAGAGCGCCGCTTCGTCTTGATCTTTGTAAAAACGGGTGCTGGCGCAGACGGCGACGGGGCGCGTGCCTATGCGTTCGCGGAAGGCGGCTGCCAGCGCGCGCATCCGTTCGGGCGGGGAAATATCGTATTTGGTGTTGCCGCAGACATGGACGTTGGACGCGCCGATCAAGTGCAGCCGCTCCGCGTCTTCGGCGGTTTGCGCGAAACAGCCGCTTAAGGTTTGCAGCGCAGGCTCGAACAGGTTGCGGATTTTCAAATAGCCGCGCTGCGATTTTTCAGACAGGCGGGCGTTGGCGAGAAACAGGGGGACGTGCGCGTCGGCGCAGGCGTGCATGAGGTTGGGCCAGATTTCCGTTTCCATCAGTACGCCGAACAGTGGGCGGTGTTCCTTCAGGAATTGGGCGACCCATTCGGGTTTGTCGTAAGGCAGGTAACGGCATTGCGCGTCGGGGAACAGTTCTTTCGCGGCGGCGCGTCCGGTCGGCGTCATTTGGGTCATGAGCAGCGGCGCGTCGGGGAAATGGCGGCGCAGCGCTTCCACCAAGGGCTGCGCGGCGCGGGTTTCGCCGACCGATACGGCATGCACCCAAATCGGATGCTGCACAGGTCGGTCAAACGGTTCGCCGAAACGCTCGCCCCAATGGTAGAGGTAGGCAGGCGATTTGACGGCGCGCTTTTTGAGATAGTGGCGGATAAGCGGCGGCGCGATGCGCCATAATTGCGTGTAAAACCAACGATTCATGTATTCCACTCGAAAACGGTACGGACGAGGTGGCGGACGGTGCGGATTCTAGGCAGTTGACGGTTTCAAGCTGCCTGTCGCCGAACCTCCGGTTTCCCGAGCCTATTCTAGCCGATTTTGCCGCTTCGCCCACGCCTCTTTTGAACTGACTTGATGTAACGGCGGAAAAAGGTCGTCTGAAAACCGGGTTTTCCGTTTTCAGACGACCTGTCTTGGTTGCGTCAGCGGTTTACGCCGCTTTCTTTTCGCGTATCGGCAGGTTCAGCAAAGCCGCCGTCCCCGCCAACACCGCGTCGGCATACCACATCCAGCCGTAATCGTTGAACCGGTAAATCACGATGCCGCCGATATACGAGCCTAAAAAGCCGCCGATTTGGTGGCTCAACATCGTCAGTCCGAACAGCGTCGCTAAATAGCGCGTGCCGAACAGTTTGCCCGTAATCGCAGCGGTCGGGGCGACGGTGGCGAGCCAAGTGAAGCCCAGCGCGGCGGCGAAAATGTAGAAATTGACGTCGGTTCTCGGGGCGGCAAGGTAGATCAGCACCATCGCTACGCGCGAGGCGTAGAGTCCGAACAAAACATATTTGCCCAAAAACCGCCCCGTACACCAGCCCGAAATAATGCAGCCCGCGATGTTCGCCAAACCGATAATCGCAATCGAAGTCGAAGCGACCGAAGCGGGCAGGCCGCAGAGCGCGATTTCGTTGGGCAGGTGGGTTACCAAAAACGCGATGTGGAAACCGCAGGTAAAAAAGCCCAAGTGCAGCAGGATGTAGCTGCGGTTTTTAAACGCTGCTTTGACTGCCTGCCCCAGCGATTGCCCGTTTTCAGACGACGTGTGGTGCGTGGCGACAGCGTTTTTGCCGCCCGCCAGCCACCACGAAATCGGCAGGATTAAAAGCGCAATCCCGCCCCAAACATAAAACGTCCCCGTCCAGCCGACGGCGGGCAACACCAGCAAACCCTGCACCAGCGGCGCAAACAGAAACTGCCCCGCCGAACCGCCTGCGTTGACCAGACCCGAAGCCAAACCGCGTTTGTGCGGCGGCACTTTCGCCGCGACCTGCCCCATGATGATGGAGAAACCACCCGCGCCCGTTCCGAATGCAAAAAGCAGCCCGATTGCCAGCATCAGCCCCCAATAAGTCGGCATCTGCGGCACCATCAGGCAGGCACAGACCAACAGCAACGCGCCGCTGCCCAAAACCTTAAACGCGCCGAAGCGGTCGGCAAGCGCGCCGGAAAGCGGCTGGGACACGCCCCACATCAACTGGAAAACGGCAATAATCAGGCTGAACTCTTGGATACTCAGCTCGGTAGAGTCGACAACGGGACGGACAAACAGTCCCATAGTCATGCGCATACCGATGGTAATCAGCAGGATGGCGGCGGCAGCGGCGGTCACCAGCCAAAGGTTGGGGGATTTTTGCTGTGTGTGGGTCATGGTTATTGTTTGTTTCTATTGGAAAATGCCGTTCAATCAACCGGCAAAACAACGGATTTTAACAAACGGGCTGACGCAGGCTAAATAACTCCTGATGCTTTGGATATAGCCAAAACCTCTATCCGCGCCGCATTGACCGTTCCCCTTTATCCGCAAGGCAGGATGTGGAATGCGGACGGAAATTCAGCGCGTAAAGAACGGCAAAGGTCGTCTGAAAACTGAACTGCCCCCCAAAAGTTGGACATCCCCTCCAACTCACAAGGTGCAGTTTTTT